>JAFDGZ010000001.1 GCA_019309045.1 Deltaproteobacteria bacterium
GCAATACGACTGTTTCAGCATACTGCGGCCCACAAGCCCATTTCGGCTGCCGCAGACCATTCAGCGGGCCTGGCAGGAGTTTCTCGAGGAAGAAGGGGTTGATTCTCTCAGGGCCGTGGAAAAGTGCAGCCAGCACCCAGGCAAGATGTGGGTGATTCGAGGAAAAAGGATGATGCCCCTGCTGCCGCTCAGCCCGCCTGAGCAGCCCTGGCATAGCAGTCAGTATCAGTCGCTGCCCGAGGTGTATGTCCAGAATGCCAGCCTGGAGATTGCCTGGTCGCGGGTGGTCTTTGAGGAGGGAACCATTGCCGGCAATGTCTTGATGCCATTTCTTACCAAGGAGTACGAGGGCTTCGACCTCAATACAGACTACGACTGGAGAATCGCCCAGGAACTGGTTCGGCAAGGCAGGGCCGAGCTGCCGTTCATAGAGCGATCCCCTTATCCCCTCGAGGAGCTGTCGAATAAATGCTAGAAATCAGGCTTATTCCCAGAAAAGAATTTCAAAGAATTCAGCAGGCAGGCATCGACAACTATGACAAACTGGCACTTCTTGCCGATATGTGCAGGGCAAATGCACTGGCCACGGTGAAAAAGGCAGGCTCCGGTCATCTTGGCTCCAGCTTCAGTTCTCTTGATATCGTCACCCTGCTCTACTACTCGGTAATGAACACCGTGGAACTGGGTCTGGACCACCCAGACCGGGACATCTACTTCTCTTCAAAAGGCCATGACGTCCCCGGCCACTATGCCGTTCTCTATGCCCTCGGCATCCTGCCGGAGGAGCAGTTCATAAAGCTGCGGCGTCTCGGGGGCACCCACGGCCATCCGGATGTGAGTGTGCCGGGCATAGAAGCGAATTCCGGCTCCCTGGGCATGGGCATCTCCAAGGCCAAAGGCATGGCCCTGGCCAAGCACTACCAGGGCGCTGGCGGCCGGGTGTTCGTCATGACAGGAGACGGGGAACTCCAGGAAGGTCAGATATGGGAGTCACTGCAGACTGCAGTGCATCAAAAAGTTAGCAACATCAATGTTATCATCGACTTCAACAAGATTCAGACGGACAAACCCGTTGAGGAAATTGTCGAACTTGGCGATCTGGAGAAGAAGTTTGCCACCTTCGGCTGGCACGTGGAGCGCTGCAGCGGACACGATTTTGCAGCACTCCAGGCAGCATTCGCAGCATTGCAACAAATTGGAGACAGGCCAAAGGTTCTCATTGCAGATACCATAAAGGGCAAGGGCGTTTCTTTTATGGAAGGACCAACCGCCTTGAGAGAGGGCAAAGGTCTTTACAGCTGGCATGCGGGAGCACCGGATGATGAGGCCTTTGAAGCGGGCTATCAAGAGATGTTGCAGCGGTTGCAGGAAAGATTACAGAGGCTTGGTCTGGCGCCTTTGGCGACCCGGGTCATAGAAAGGAGAGAAAAACACAGAACCAGGCTGAAGGATACCGCTGAAAAAGTAGTCAACGCTTACGGGGAGGCCCTGGTAGAGTTGGGTGGCCGCAGGAAAGACCTGGTGGTTCTGGATGCCGACCTGTCTGCCGACTGTGGCTTGCGCGCCTTTGAAACCACCTTTCCTGAACGGTTCATCGAAAACGGCATCGCCGAGCAGGACATGGTCTCTACTGCTGGCGGCCTGGCGCTCCAGGGACTGCTGCCCATAGTGAACTCATTCGGCGTATTCCTCGCCTCACGCGCCAATGAGCAAATCTATAACAATGCTACCGAACACACCAAGATCATCTACGTTTGCCATTACGCCGGGCTCATCCCCGCCGGCCCCGGCAAATCCCACCAGAGTCTGCGCGATGTCTCCCTGTTCGGCGCCCTGCCCAACTGCACTATAATAGAGCCGTGCAATGCAGTGGAGACCAAACAAGCTCTGGAGTGGTGCGTCATGGAAGCAGCAGAGAACTGCATGCTGCGGCTGGTGATTTCGCCTTCACCCAGAACCATTGCTCTGCCAGAAAATTATCGCTTTTTCTACGGCAGGGGGACTGTACTACGGGACGGCAGCGACGCTGTACTTTTCGGCTATGGGCCCGTGCTCCTCCACGAGGCACTGGTTGCCAGTGAGATCCTGGCAGAACAGGGCATCCATCTGAAAGTGATTGACATGCCCTGGTTGAACCGACTGGACAGGGACTGGTTCCAAGAAGTGACCTGGGGATGCAGCAAGGTCTTCGTCCTTGACAACCATGCTCCCTACGGCGGCCTGGGAGACTGCCTGCTCAAGGGGGCTGCTGCTGCAGGCCTCTTGCTGGACAAGCATCTGGTCAATTTTGCTGTCGACGACTTTCCTGCTTGTGGAACACCACCAGAAGTTCTACAACACCATGGTCTGGATGGCGCATCCCTGTCGCGGCGGATTGCCGGCATACTGCAAAATGCCAGCAAATGATGCTAAGATTCTCTACTCGAATTCCGGGAGTATGGTAGATCCATGGCAGTAAACAAGGCCCTGTTGCTCATACCGGTGGAAAACCAGGTGCGCGAACTGGACCCCAAGCTGCTGCTGGCCTGCGTGGCAGCCAGAAGAGGTTATTCCTCGGTTGTGGGCTCCCGCCGGGAGATGGAGTTTCACATCGATTCCTTCCCTCCCAGCATATATCTTTCCAAGAGCATGACCGTACGCAGCCTGTTGTTTTTCCGGGCTGCCAGAAAGCTGGGGCATGAAATCGTTGCCTGGGACGAAGAAGCACTGGTACACCTGCCCCCGGAAATCTACTATTCCCGCAGGCTGGATCCCAGGGCCATCAGGTACGTCTCTCGTCTGTTCGCCTGGGGTAAGGACAATGCTGAGCTGTGGGAACATTATCCTCATCTGCCTGCAGACCTGCCGATTCACATTACCGGCAATCCGCGCAGCGACATGCTGCGCTCCGATATCTGCGGCTTCTACCAGCAAGAAGTCGACAATCTACAGAAAAGATACGGTGATTTCATCCTGGTCAACACCAATTTTAACCATGTCAATGCCTTTGGACCGGATCTCAACCTGTTCAAGCCGGCCAAACTGCCTACAGGCAAGCCTCGATTCGGCCGGGCAGCGCGGGGCATGACTCGAGAATATGCCGAGGGGCTGCGAGATCACAAGCAGGCGGTCTTCGAGGACTTCCAGAGATTGATACCAATGTTGGACCTCGCTTTTCCAGATTTCAACATCGTGGTCCGCCCCCATCCCACTGAAAGTCACGAGATTTACCGCACGATCGCTGCCAGCTGCAAGCGGGTGGAGGTTACCAATGACGGCAATGTGGTGCCCTGGCTGATGGCCGCCCGGGCCCTGGTGCACAACGGCTGTACTACAGGAGTGGAGGCCTACCTTATGGGCGTACCGGCCCTGAGCTACCGGGCCACCATTGACGAACGCTATGACCTGGGTTTTTACCGATTGCCCAATCTGCTCAGCCATCAGTGTTTCAGCTTCGAACAGCTGCGGGACACCCTGGAAAAGGCGCTGGCTGGCCAACTCGAAGTTGCCGGCGACGACGATCGCCAGGCCATCATCGCCCATTACCTGGCGGCCCGCCATGGGCCCCTGGGCTGTGAACGTATGCTGGATGTGATCGAAGAAATGCTGGCTGCAGGGTTGGACTCGAATAGCAGCAACACCCTGGTGCGCCGCACTGTCTCCGCCGGGTTGCAGGTGGCCCGCAACCTGAAGTATCACCTGCCCGGTTCGCACAATCGGCCGGAATTCCAGCAGCATCGCTACCCGGGGATCTCTATGGCAGAGTTGCAGCAGAGGATTTCCCGCTTCCAGGAACTGCTGGGCGATGATCGGCAGTTGACAGTGGAGACGATTTCCCCAGTCCTTTTTCTAATCAGCCCCTGAGAAAGAGCCTGCAAAATCCCGGAGCTCAAACGCATGAAAAAAAGAACTGCACTCAAGTCAAAGGAATCATACGAAGACACCTGGAATGATGCTTTAAAGATTATGCAAAGCGATATAATCAACAAAGATAAGCATCTGATCGATATTTTAGATAATCTACTTAAGAATAAGGTGCATAAACGTTTCGAGAAAAAATTCTTTCGTGATTTTCACAAGAAATTAGGGATTCCTATGAAAAGGAATCAACTGCCTAGAGAACGTCTGGTAGTCCAAAATGGTGAATACAGGATTGTGCCTTTAAATACAATCCTAGACTATAATTTTATCGATATATTGGCAGAGTTTGTCCAGGAAAAAGAAAATCAACTTGATTATGTAATTGAACTCGGCAGCGGTATTGGCATAAATCTATTTTTGCTTGCCTATAAACTTGAACCCGCTCTGAGAAAACGGCTAAGATTTTTTTCGTGTGAGTTTACCGATTCAGGGAGGAAAGCCTGTCAAGAATTACTAAAATTAAGAGATGAATTCCCAATGTCAATAGAATATTTTGACTACTATAAGCCTGATTTCTCATTCCTTTCACCCAAGAAAAATGTGCTGTTTATTACCGCTCATTCGATTGAACAGATTCCTCAAATAGACAGGGCTGTCTTTACAGAAATGTTAGAGGTGTCGAACCAATGTTATTGCTATCATGCTGAACCTGTCGGTTGGCAATATGATGAAGCCGTAGCGAGTCAACGACTTCATTTGAAGCCCAGTCACTGGAAAGAAAATAGATCCAAATTTAGGCATAGACTGGAAAAAATTGATAGATGGACATTCTCACGATTTGGTATTGGTGTGGTAAATATAGGCGGAAAATTTGGAATCGACATAGAGAAAAGTGATATTGGCAGGAGTGATAAAGTCTCAACCAATGCTGCAATGTATTCATTTGCCAAAGACTATAATGCCAATCTGGTAGCAGTATTAAAAGAGATGCAGAGCGAAGGTTTAATTAAAATCGACACGGAAATGATAAATCTGTATGGCAAGAACCCGTTTAATCCAACCTCGTTAATTTCATGGCATAAAATTGGTGTTTGAATATAGTTCAGCAGGATTTACTGGAGTAGCCAAGAATAAAGTTAACCGCTAATCACTCGATCGCATTGATGACATGATATCAAGTAGACAGTGAACTGAGCTGAAGGGCAACAGTGAAAAGGATCCATAAAAAAGTTTCCCTGATTATTCCCGTTGAGAGCCAGTGGCGTGAATTTGATGCCAAGATGCTCCTTGCCTGTATTGCAGCTGCACGGGGATTTTCTGCTTACATAGGGCCTAATACGGAAATCGAATCGCAGATTTCTTCTTTTCCAAAGGGGTTTTATCTTGCTTATCGGCTGAAATCTGGAAATGCGAGATTCTTTAGAATTCTATGCAAGCTCGGCTTTGAAATAGTTGCCTGGGACGAGGAAGCCCTGGTGCGCTTACCTTCTGCAATGTACTATTCACGAAGGCTTTCTCCCAAGGCATTTCGCTGGGTTTCGCACCTGTTTGCCTGGGGAAAGGATAATTTTCACTTGTGGCGCCGCTATCCTCACCTGTCGTCCGATACGCCAATTCAAATCACAGGCAATCCGCGCTTCGACCTGTTGAGATCAGAATTGCGAGCTTTCTATGAACAGGAAGCTGCTGCTCTGCAGGAGAAATACGGCAACTACATACTGCTCAATACCAACTTCAAACATGTGAATGCCTTTTACCCCTTTCTGAATATATTGCAGCCCTCACAAGATGAAGCAGCAGCACCGATACTCGGCAGGGGGGGCAGCGGCATGACGTTGGAGTATGCAGTGGGGCTTCACGAACATAAAAAGAAGCTTTTCCACGCTTTCCAGGAAGCCATTCCTTTACTGGAGCAGGCTTTCCCAGATTACACCATCATCGTCAGACCACATCCGGTTGAAGATCAGCGAATTTATCATAACATCGCCGCCAGATGCAAACGGATCATTGTGACCAATGATGGTAATGTTGTTCTCTGGATGCTGGCGGCCAAAGCGCTCATTCATAATGGTTGTACTACAGCTGTTGAGGCGCACTCGATGGGACTGCCAGCAATCAGCTATTGTCCCGTTTTGAACGAGCTTTATGACGCTGGTTTTTACCATCTACCAAATTCCCTCAGTCACCAGTGTCTCAACTTCGAGCAGCTGTGCCAGACGCTGAGTAGAATACTTGCCGGCGAATTGGGACCGCCAGATGGAGCAAAAATAAGAGAACTCCTTGATCACTACCTGGCTGCTCAGGACGGCCCTCTAGCCAGTCATCGCATAGTTGACGTTCTGGAAAAGACTGTCGAAAGCCGGCCAAACTTCTCCAGGGCGGGGATTCGCGACAGGTTACATGGTCGGTACCTGGCCGTCAACCATCGTCTGAAGAAGAAGCATCGAAAAACTGAACTCCGCCGGCATCGCTATCCGGGCATAGCACTAGAGGAATTACAGAAGCAAGTTGACAAGATGCTGGAAGTATTGAAGATCGACAGTAACATAAGGGTAAAGCAGCTGGCCGAACAAATCTTCCAAATCAGCTCCTAGAATTGTCACCTCATATAGCAGCAGTAGATAACAGTCCCAAAAATTGGAAAATGTGCTAATCTGGGGGTCGGGCCGTATTAGGTCACTGCTGATTTTTAGACACTATCAAGATTAGAGAAGATGCGCTTTTTACTTATCATCTTTCGGCGGTATCCTGGGCAGACCATCATGCTGCTGATAGCTCTCCTCTTTGCCGGCATTGCCGAGGGTATTGGTATATCGGCGATGCTGCCGCTGCTTACCATTACACTGGGCGGCTCCGGAGCAGCAGCCGGGAAAAAGGCCACGCAGGCCGAGCAGATGATCCAGCATATTTTTGACTGGCTCGGCTTTACGCCAACGCTGGAATTTTTGCTCATCCTCATCTTTTTTACCTTCCTGATCAAAACCCTGCTGGTGTTGTTCGCTAACAAACGCGTCGGCTATACAGTGGCACAGTTAACCACTGATTTGCGCCACCAGGCGTTAAAGGCCTTCATTATGGCGGGGTGGGAGTTTCATCTGTCCCAGCCAATCGGCAGGCTATCGTCAGCCATGGGCGGCGAGACAGCTCAGACAGCCAAAGCATACGCAGCCGGCGTTTCCATGATTGTTGTCGTCATCCACACAATGATCTATATAGGTGTGGCCATGATGGTTTCCTGGAAGGCAACATTGGTCGCCCTGGCTGCCGGCGTCCTGATCTGGTATCCCCTGAACCACTTCGTCAAGAAAGCCAGAAAAGCCGGCCGCCGTCAGGTGAAGCTGAGGCGATCTCTGTCGTCTTTTTTTGTGGACACAATTCAATCCATGAAACCACTCAAAGCCATGGCGCGCGAGGACCGGGCGGAAGCTGTTCTCATTTCCAAGACCAACAAACTGAAAAAGGCTTTGCAGAGGGAAATTATAAGCAAAGAGTCTTTGTCAGCCTATCAGGAAATAATGCTGGTAACCTTTCTGCTCATTGCCATTTACGTGGCAATCGCTGTCTGGCATATGGCAGCGAGCACCGTGTTGATCTTGATAGTGCTGTTGCGCCGCATCCTGAGCAAGTTGGGCAAGATTCAGAAGCAGTACCAGCTGATGAGCATCCAGGAAGTCGGTTACTGGACAATGACCAAAACCATTGAGACGGCCCGTAATATGCGAGAGAAGAACCTCGGCCAGCAGAAGCCAGTGCTGAGGCATGCCATTCGGTTGCAGGAGGTGACATTTGCCTACGGTGAACACAACATCCTCGACAATGCCTCCCTTACCTTCCCGGCTGGAAAGATCACCGCAATTGTTGGGCCGTCGGGAGCTGGAAAAACCACCATTGTGGATCTGGTGATCGGGCTCTTGCGTCCACAGAAAGGTGAGATCTGGATAGACGACCTGCCGCTGGCCGAAGTGGACATTCGCCAGTGGCGGCGCATGATCGGTTATGTGTCCCAGGAGCCTATTCTGCTGCACGATTCCATTTTCATCAACGTCACTCTCGGAGATCCGAACGTCACTGAAAAAGAGGTGCGTGAAGCCTTGAAGAAGGCCGAGGTCTGGGACTTCGTTGCCACGATGCCCAAGGGGATGTACAGTTCCGTGGGACAGCGTGGCCTGAGATTGTCCGGAGGCCAGCGGCAGCGCGTTGCTATAGCCCGGGCACTCGTACACCAGCCCGAGTTGCTCATTTTGGACGAGGCCACCACCGCCCTCGATCCGAAAAGTGAAGCGGCCATCTGTGCTACCCTGCGAAGGCTCCGGGGTGATCTTACGATCCTGGCAATCTCCCACCAGCCTGCTGTACTGGAGGTTGCCGACCAGGCCTACCGGGTGCAGAACGGCACAGTGGTCCCTGTAAGCATAATTGCCAAGAGCGATGCTGTCTTGCAAGAAGTCAATGTTAGCTCTGACGAGAAACCGCAGACAGGCTGTGCAGTCAAGAAAACACCTTGAGAACAATCAAAATCCAGCTCCAGGGGTGCTGGTATAATTTCCCACCTGGAATGACTTCATGCCAAGACGTTACCTGCATAAATCAATACTATTATCACCATAGTATCTAGCCGTGCAATTTGGAAAACAATCTCTTTCTCTCTCTCTGGGAGAACAAGTTCGGTATATCCCGCAGAAGGCCGCCGCAGGCAAGAATATAACTGGGCCGCACGTCATAGCCAAATTGCCTGGCATAATTCCTCGTGATAGAGCTTACCAGATGAGCCTGGTCGACAGTAAGCGCCGCCTGCCATTTGTCGGGATCATTTCTGACGATTTCATTCAGCTCAATGTTTTTTCTTTTCCAGAATTCATGTTCCTGGACAATCTTCTCCGGGGCGGCAATATCAGGAACTCCCTGGCCGCCAAACGGGATATCCAAGAACTGCCATAGATTGTGAACAACTTTTTCTGTTTCAGAAGTTAAATCTTCATACCTAACTAGAAATACATTGTTTTCATTTTTGATTTGTATTATAGCTGCGGCAATTTTGTTATATAGAAGGGCTAGCCGTGTTATTGATTTCCTTTCAATCTTGGTCCTAGTTTTTTGTGAACTGACCACATTTTTCGGCTCACGAATCATGCAGATAAATTTAGCCGTCGGGTAATAATGAAGTATCTTTGAATAAAAAAATACATGCCTGGGGGTTTTCTCTAGGAAAGTATTCTTGTTCTCTTCATTAAATATATCAATAATATATTCAAATATTTCTTTTTGCGACTCTAGACTGCAGATAATTTCTTCATCTACTTCGATTCTTGCTTTTTTCTTTAAAAGATGCTGTATTTTCTTCCTGTTTTTTTCATCTAACTGTTCAGGCAAGCCATACCCCACCCGCGAAAAAAAGTGGGTCTCGGGCACTGGGAAATAATATCCTGTGTTGCACAGGATTCCCTGGATCAATGTGGTGCCGGACCTGGGCATCCCCACGACAAACACAGGATCTCGATAAGGCCTTTTGGCTTCTATTCGGCTCATGGCAGGGTAGCTTGCTGAAATTCACGATATTTTCGAACAGATCTTCAATACTTCTCTATACAGCCCAGTCGTCATATCTGCAATAATTTGTAACTGTTCCTGCGTCAATGTCTTGTATCTGTTTAGTGTGCTTTCGATGATCCCGGCTTGCTGGTCTTTGAACGAGGTGTTGGCCCTGATAGGGAATTTGTTGAATGAAGGAATCAACAGGCAATCATCAAAAGCAATCTGCAAAAAGTCGGCTAAAAAACGCATGACTGCTTCAGTGTGTAGTATTAAATCTTCGAACGTCAGAACACAGACGCGCTCGCCATACAGTGCTTTGTTGCGGAGCATTGCCTCGGCATTCTCTCTCCACAACTGCAATGATTCCCTGATATTGCCATAAATCGAAGGCTTGTGCCTTGCTGCTGAAGGATACCAGTTCTTGGGATCTCTGATGATGGATATCAGCCGACCGTCAGGGTAGATTTCGAAGAACGATTTTACATTGCTCTCATCCATGGCCAGCCTGGCAGTGAAAGCAATGATGAATTTTTTCTGGCCAGCACTGTTCTGGTTGTTGAGCCAGGCCCCGAAATAGGAGGTCATGTAAGCATTGAACACATCCCGTTGGGTAACTGAAGCCAGTTCGCCCAGATGTCGCAAAAAGAGCTCCTTTTGAACAGCTGGCAGGAACAGAAACAGAAACGTTTCATCCATGTTTTTCTGCTTTTTGTAGCCGCTTTTGAAATGCTTCAGAACAACCGGCTCGAACAGGACTTGCAGCCACCGTTCTGGTTCTTCATCAAGATGAAATTCAGGCCACACGTATTTTGTTGGAAAACCAATTTTCAGCTCGTGGGGGTGGGCATGAACTTCAGGATGACCATCGAAGAGCTGGCTCAACAGCGTGCCACCGGAACGCTGGAGCTGAGAGATAAGGACAAGAGGCGACTCCACAGTTTGCATGTGTGCTGCGCACGACCGCTGCAAGGCCTTTAACTGATCACTGCGACAGCGAAATTCCCTTTTCAGTTCATTGAGGCGGCGCCTCTGCTTGCGAAAACGCTTGAAAGTAATTTTGCCGTCTCTGGCAATCATGGCGTCTGTAGCACTGCGCCCCAATGTCTTCTGCGAAATTTTTGTCAAAAATTCTTGATAAATCATAGCATTTATGCCGGCTGTCTCTTATTAAAGCCGACTCTGTCACCTGACCACCTCTTTAATGGGCTACAGCACATCAGAGTGTGCAGTTGTTGAAAACGACCTATCTGCCGCCATGTTCACGATGAAAGCCTGGTAATCTCCGAGCACGTCTCTTTCCTCTGCGCCCCCATAAATGATCTCCGAGAGGAATCTAGCCACATTCTCCTCAGTATAGGGCAGGGCAGCCCTGTCTTTCTGCAATGACGCCAGGGCGTTCTGCAATTCAACCTCATCATGGATAATCCAGCAGGCCCCCAGTTCCTCGTACTGGGTAATGTTTTCATGGAGGTATTTTAGATAGAGAACTGGTTTATGCTGGACCAGAGATTCGATGAGGATACTCGAGCCAATAACCAGCATAACATCCGCCCATTCACATAACTCCACAGAGGAAATCTCGGCAACATTGGCAAGCGGCATCTCTTCATAAACAATTGCCTCCTTGCCGGTGCGAGTGTGAGGCTTGACCACCACGTCAATCCCCTCGATCCCTGCCAGGATGTCGAATGTTTTCAGCATCCTGTCCACATCGATTCGGTATGCAAATCTAGTTGTCATGAAAACAACTTTTAATCCTTGTCGGTCCTCTGTTGGCAATTTCGCAGTCCTCGGGAGGATGCTTTTGTTCTGTCTCATCCACTCCTTACAATAACGGGTACTGCCCAGCACAAAAATCTTATCTCTGTCAACTCCTGCTCGAGCCAATACTTCTTTGCGCAGATTATTTTGCGTAACAATAGCATCAAAGCGATTGAATTTATCGTATCTACTGTCCTCTGTCGAACCTATTCTAACGAAATTATTGGTATATATAAAGACACCGTGAGGAAGGGCAATTGTAGGCACCTTTTTTTCTCTTGCCGCTTTCAAGAGCACTTTGACTACAAATCTCTTTGGTTTTACATGGTCGAAACACATGACCTTTGTCCCTGTTTGTTCAATGATGCTGCGGGCCCAGGAAACATCATAAAATTTTCTTCTCGAATATCTGTATATTTTCTTGCCGATTTTCCGAAGACGGTTTCTTGATATGGAAAACAGGGGAGTTAAAACGTGAGATTTATTGTCCGCTCTGTTGACAACTGCAAAGCAGGTTCTGCTGAGCAGTCGCAGTAAACGGTGCACTGGACCCAAACCCTGGGCAAACTCGTCAAAGATATAATTGACGTTGACTCCGCTCTTTCTCAAGAATTCCAAACGATAATCACCTCGGATGTCATATTCTGGATTCAGACAGTAGACGGCAACCGGAAAATTATCCAAATTCATTTTCCACACCACAGGTGTGATGTGATCAATATCATTGAATTCTCTTACAAAAAACATATACATGTTAACCCTCTGACAACTCTTCTCAAAGTGTAGCCACGGACGGTTGGAATCTCTTGGAATGCCCTACATCATAGGAAGGGACCGATTTTTTTTCAATACCTGTGTGAGCTGCCAGTGGTACTGAAACTCAGCAATTTGTTTGAAAACGGCTGTAGAAGCTGATTGTGAACATGGATAGCAGCTATAAGCCAACGAAATCATGTTCTGCTTCTCTGGACATATTTCTTCTCACCTTTCCTTGAAATGCGGCTGAATCTTGTGGTAAATGAATTTTCTCTATCAATTAGGAAAGATGTAGGTAAAATACAGATGTCTCCAGCAGAGTAAAAAAGTAGAAGGAGAACAAGCAAGGCATGACGTCGAAGAGACCGTTTTTGTTGATTCCGGTGGAAAACCAGGTACGTGAACTGGATGCCAAACTCTTGCTGGCTTGCATTGCTGCCAACCGCGGCCTTTCCTCTATTATCGGCTCCAAGCGGGAGCTGGAAGCTCGCATTGCAACTTACCCGAAAAGCATCTATCTCGCCAAATCACTGCTGCACGGCCACAGCAAGTTTCTGCGCATTGCCCGTCAGCTCGGCCATGAAATCACTGCCTGGGACGAAGACGCCCTGGTCCATCTGCCGGCCGAGATTTACTTTTCTCGGCGGCTCTCGCCTGACTCCATTGCCTGCGTGTCTCAGCTGTTCGCCTGGGGCAAGGACAACGCCGAGCTCTGGCGCCAGTATCCCGCCATGCCGGCGCACATGCCTATTCATGTTACGGGAAACCCTCGCAATGATCTGCTGCGCCCTGAAATCCAGCCGTTTTATGACAAGGCGGTCAGTGAAATCAGGGACCAATTTGGCGATTTCATCCTCATCAACACCAATTTCAATCACGTCAATGCCTTTTCGCCCATCCGCAAGCTGTTCCTACCCCCGGACAAACCTGGTGAGGCCCCCAGGTTCGGCCGCGCCGCCAGGGGCATGCCGCGAGAATATGCCGAAGGGTTGCAGCTGCACAAGCAGGCTGTCTTCGAACAATTTCAGAAAATGATCCCTGCTCTGGACAGGGCCTTTCCAGATACCACCATCATTGTTCGTCCTCACCCGGTGGAAAGCCAGGAAATATATCACCGCATCGCCAGAGAATGCAAAAGGGTGCAGGTGACCAACCAGGGCAACGTGGTGCCCTGGCTGCTGGCCTGCAGGGCGCTCATTCACAATGGCTGCACCACCAGCGTCGAGGCCTATGTCATCGGCGTTCCCGCCATCAGCTATCGAGCAGTCACCAACGAAGTCTACGACTACGGTTTCTATCGCTTGCCGAACACACTCAGCCATCAGTGTTTCAATTTCGATGAATTGCAGCAGACTCTACAAAAGATCCTGGCTGGGGAGCTCGGCATCGTAGAGGGCCAGGAAGCCAGGGCAATGATGGAGCATCATCTGGCAGCTTATCATGGGCCGCTCGCTGGTGAGAGGATCGTCGATGTACTCGAAAAAATGGTGCACTCCCTGCCAGAGTCGCCCAAACCCCCCGCGGCAGCTCGCCTGGAGGGTTGGTATCGAGCGAACAAACGCCGCTTACGGCGCTGGACCAAGTCGGTGCGCAAGGATGCTAGCAGGTCCCTCGAACACCAGCGCAAAAAAAATCCGGCTGTTCCCCTGCCAGAGTTGCACGAGCGGATTGCCAGATTTCAGAAAGTGCTGGGGGAGAGCCGCCAACTCCAGGTAGAACAGCTTCACCCCACCCTCTTCCGTATCACTCCTTGAGGTTGCTGTTTTTCTGCTTCAATCAAAGACCGCCGCTAGAGCCATGACCTCTGCATAGGTCTCCGCCGTCATGCCTTCAATGGCCCGCAACTGTTGTCCTGTCAGTGTTTCGTACCTGGACAGCGGACCGGACAAGATACCAGCCCTGGTCGCTTCGAAGCTCGTGTGGGCTTTGATCGGAAACTTGTTAAAGGTTGGCAGCAAGAGAATATCAGCAAATTCTATATCCAGGAACTCGGCCAGATGATGCATCACAGCCTCAGCCTTGGCGAGCAGGTCTTCAAAGGCAATGATGCACATGCGCTCGCCATAGTGCTTCTTGTTCAAAATTGCTGCCCGGGTGTTGTTGTTCCACTGGCTGACGGCCTGCTTGAGGTCTCCGTATTTTTCTGGCACGTGTCGCAGGGCAGACGGATACCAGTTCTTGGGATCCCGGACAATGGTGATCAAGCGGCCATCTGGATAGACGTCAAAAAAGCGAGCCACGTTGTCCCTGTGCTCAGACAGTCTGGGGGTAAAAGCGGTCACAATCTTCTTGCGGCCGTGCATGTTCTGATTGTTTATCCAGGCACCAAAATAAGAGGTCATATAGGCATCGAAGACCTGACGCAATGTTCGAGTTCCCCTGGACTTGAGGCACGCCAAGAAGATTTCCTTCTGCAGAGAGGGCACAAAAAAGAAGGCAAAGGCTTCCTTGTCCCGCCGTCCTTTCTTGTAGCCCTTCTGGGAATGTTCCAGGACCATCCTTTCAAAGAGAACTGTAAACCAGCGCTCAGGTGAATCGTTGAGATCAATTCTTGGCCAGATGTACTTTTTCTTATAGCCCAGCATCAGCTCGTGTGGATGAGCGTGTATCTGCGGATGTCCATCAAATAGTTGACTCAGGAGCGAGCCGCCCGAGCGCTGGATCTGAGAAATGAGAACGAGCGGTTCAGTAACGGCTAAAATGTGCTGCAGGCAGGTTTGCTGCAAGTACTCCAATTGCAGTTCCTTGTCATTACAAAGCTTCCTGATCATTTTGGACCTGGAGTGACCCGGCAAATACGCCCTGCCTTTTTCCCTATTTTCTGCAGCACCCGGGGAGAGCACTTTTTCTGCCCTGTTCTTTCCGCAACTATCCTTGTCAGCCTGCCTGCCGCTTGCCTGCACATACGCTTGCAGGAGTTATGACCTTCTGGCGCGGCCTGGAACCGCAAGCAACAATGAATTGTAGATAACTGCCGAGCACATCCTTGTTGCTGCTGCCGCCATAGACCACCTCTTTCAGGTATGCCGCCACGTTCTTCTCACCATATGGCAGGTCCTGTTTGTCCTTGTGCAGCTTGCGCAATGCTCTCTGCAGTTCCACTTCGTCTGTTATGAGCCAACAGGCTCCCAGCTCTTCAAACAAAGTTGTGTTCTTGTGGAGATACTTGAGGTAAAGAGCTGGCTTTCCCTGCATGAGGGCCTCGGTAACAACGCTTGAGCCCACCACCAGCAGAACATCGGCCCATTCACACAACTCGGCGGTCAGGATGGTGGAGGCATCCAACAAATGGCTTTCATCTAGTTGTCGATTGTGATCGCCGCTTCTGGTATGGGGTTTGACCATCGTCTGGATGTCGGCAAGGTGGGCCAGGACGTCAAAGGTGGTAGCCATTCTTTGCAAATCAATTCTGCATTGCGGCTTTGACTGCATAAACACTACCTTCAATTTCCCAGAATCACTCTGGGCCGCTCCTAGTGATCTGGGCAGAATCCTGCTGTTCTGCTGCAACCATTCTTTGCAATAGCGGGCGCTGCCGAGTACGAATATTTTGTTCTCTGGAATGCCGGCCTCTAGCAAAAGTTCTTTGCGCAAGCGATTGGGAACCAGGATATAGTCGAATCTGGCGAACTTGGCCCTTCTTCTCCTGCGGGTTGACTTTGGTTTGCTATTCTTATTGGTATACAGCATGACCCCGTGCGGCAGCGACACCGTAGGTATGCACATCTCTCGGGCAGCTTTCAAGAACGAGCTGACCACATAACGCCGCGGCATGACGTAGTCGAAGCAAATCGCCTGCGCGCCGGTCTGTACCAGTATGCTATGCGCCCATGTCTTGTTGTAGTACAAGAGGCGCGTTATCTTGTAGAACAGTGTGCCCAGAAGAGCAAAAAAGGTTATTAGCAGACGGCTCGAGGCATCAGCAGTCCCAGGTTTCAGGGAAGCAAGCCTTTTTTCCCTGCCGTAGCTGGCATGCGTCAGAGTGCTCAAGAGCTTGTGAAGACGCCCTCGGTTTTGATCAAACTCGTTGTGGAGATAATTGACAGTAACGCCCAGCTGCTGCAAGAAACGGAGCCGATAATCCTCGGAGATATCATATCTGGGGTTCATACAGTATACGGCAACCGGATAGTTTTCCTTATGCATCTTCCAGACAACAGGCACGGTGTGGTCTATATCATTGAAGTGCCTCACAAAAAAAAGGTACATCCTGGCAACCCCTCTCTCCGCTCTAGCTGCCCGCCGCTAAGCACCGGAGATGGCAGCGGCCTGCTCGAGCACTTTCTTATACACCTCTCCTGTCATTTCTTCAATGATGCCAGAGTCTTCTGGAGCGATATCCCTTATTTTGGACTCTCCATGTCCAAAATTACTGGTCTCTTTTAAAGGATTCTTGTTAAAAGTGGGCGTCAACAGAATATCGTCAAAACAGACTCCCAGAAATTCTGCCAGATACCTCATGACGACCTCGGTGCGCTCGAGCAGGTCTTCAAATAGTATCAGGCACACCCTCTGGCCATATTTTTGTCGATTTCTCAGCACGGCCGCAGCACTCTTGTTCCATTGACTCAGGGCTTGGCGGAGATCTGCAAATTTGTCATGGCAGCAGTCCCTGGCCGAAAAATACCAATCTTGTGGCTCCCGAATTACCGAGATCAACCGACCTTCAGGATAAATTTCGAAATATGACTCCATATTTTCATCAGTGTGAGCCAGCTCTGAGGCAAGAGCCGTAATGAATCTTTTCTCACCGACCATATTCTGATTGTTGACCCAGGCGCCGAAGTAGGAGGTCATATAGGCGTCGAAAACATCACGAAGTGTGATGGAGTCCAATGTCGGCAGGTATTTCACAAAAAGATCTCTCTGCAGAGGCGGCAGAAAGATAAAGAGGAAGCTATCCTGGCAGCTTTCCAACTTCCCAAAACCGTCACGAAAATAGTCCACAACACTGTCTTCGAACAGAATCTCGAACCATTCAAGAGGAGTCTTGTCGAGGTCAATCTTGGGCCAGGTATCTCTTTCCGGATAGCCGATCTGCAATTCACCTGGATGGACGTGCAACTCGGGATGGCCGTCCAGGAGCTGCGTCAGAAGTGCTCCTCCTGAGCACTCTAGCTGGGAGATCAACACGAGCGGTGCCGCAAGCGGCGATATCTGCTGCTGATAGGCACGAAGAGAGCGCTCCAGCCAGCCGACTCCGTGCTTGAACTCCCTGTCCAGCCTCGAGAAGCGCCATCTGAGCTTGCAGCTTCTTCTCAGGCCAATCTTGCCGCCCTCGGCAATGATCGAATCCGTTACACTGTTGCCGAGCAACCTTCTCGCCACTTTTTCCTGCAACTCTTTATAAGTCAAATTGCCAAGCCTCACATCTGTCGAGACCTTGATTTGCTGTGGAGGCCCCCCACCTGAATGCTGGGGCCCCAGGTCGCCTCATATCATACCGCCAATAACCAACTCTGTCATCAAGCGCTGTCGTTGCCATATGGCGCTTGCCGTTGGAATCTCATATCCGCAAGGCAAACGGTTGCCTCTCACCTGCACGGCTGCGACAGCAGTGCAGCCTTGAAGGCTGTCACCAGTTGTAATTCTAGCTTATCTCCAGAATAACTTTCAGATATTTTTGGGACCTGGCCAGTTGCCAGGCCTGGGCGTAGTCAGAGAGGGGCAATATTTTCTCGGTAAAGCAACTGGTGTCGATTTGCGGCAAGAGCTCGATAGCCAGGTCGAAATGCTTGGCAGCACTACCGACAGAGCCCACAATCATCTTGTCATAGGCCACAATATTTTCAAATGTATACTGCCTGCGCGCATAAGGCAAACCGAGCAGAAGAATCTTGGCACCCGCAGGACTGTCGTGCAGCAGGACATCTAGCGCCTCTGGATTACCTGTCACTTCCACCAGATTTTCAAAATCAGCCAAACCGGAGAGGTTCTCTGCTACTTCGATGCCAGAGCCTCTGAGGTAGTCCAATCTTTTCGGGTTGCGGTCTATCACCGTTACCTGATGGCCCCAGAGTTGTAATACTCGGGCACAGAGGTGGCCGAGTGAGCCGGCGCCAACCACGGCACACTTCTTTGGCGCTTTTCTTTCCCGCCAGGTTCGCCGCAGCCGCTTGAGGCCTTTCAGGGCAACCGCCAGAGGCTCACAAAGACAGGCTTTCAACAAATCGAACTCTGCCGGCAGGGCATGGACATATTTCCCGGGCACGGCCACATATTCTGCGTAACCGCCGTTTCTGCCGATGACGCCCAGCTCAACCCTCTGGTTGCAGGCGATCCAGTTTTCTCGCTGACAGGCCTCGCAGGTGCCGCAGCTCTGAATGCACTCCACCACAACGGCATGACCGACCTTCAGGTGGTTGACATTGGGCCCAATGTCAACCACCCGGCCACTGAACTCATGTCCAGGGATAATGGGATATTTTGCCGTCCCTTGCCTGTAATACCCCAGGGTTCCCTCATAGACTTCGATGTCAGTAGCACAGACTGCCTCATAGGCAACCCGAATCAGGACATCTCCAGGTTTGACTCTGGGAATGTCAATTTCCTCGAGTCTGGCTTCGCCCGCGCCATGAATGACCACAGCTCTACAGGTACGGTCGAAAAGTATCTCCTCCCTGGCATTTGGATTTTCCATAATACCACCATCCAGCAACCCTTTTATGGTGCCTATGCTCTTGTTGGCCCGAAAGCGCGTAGTCTCGCCAACCATCTGCCAGAAGCGCAGCGATCCTGCTCGTCTGTCGTCAGCTGAACATAGAAAGCGTCCCCAGTCAAAGACGAGCCGTGTTGCTTCCTGGAGCGGTGTAGCCACAGCATGCTTGCTCCCTTTGATGCCAATCCAGCGGGCAGCAACTGCCTCGCGATAGTAGCGTCTGCGAACCTGCCGCCAGTTCTCCTCGTGTATATGGTAAAGGGCGGCCTCTGGTTCATAAACAACCTGGTAGTTGCGCTCCATCCAGTATTTGGCCCATTCAATATCTTCCAACCCCAACAGACTTTCGTCAAATGGGTGTTCCAGCCACAGGTCTCTGCGGATGGCAGAATTGGCGTTGTTGGCAAAAAAACGAGGCGGCCGCATAATCCTGGGTCTGGGACCAAAGGTTCGCCGCATGTCCTGGATTTCACTGAACTTGGAAGATCGCCCTCCCATCTGCCGGCCATAAACCATGGCTGTGCTGGGATCACGCAGCGGCTCTACCAACCTGCCCAGCCAATGTTCATCAACTGGCAGGGTATGGGCCGAGACAATGGCGATGAACTTCCCAGAACTGTTGCGAATACCCACGTTCAACGAATAGCCGAAAGTAAAATCATGGCTCTGCACGTGAAGCAGCTTGTCTGCCTCCCTGCGAGCGATATCGCAAGTTTTGTCCAGCGATCCTGAATCGACGACAATGGTCTCATAATCCCTGTAAGCCTGCTTGGCCAACGCCGCCAGCAGAGCCGGCAAGAACTTCTCTTCATTGAATGTGCGGATAACTACAGTTGTTTCTGGCTGACCCATCTATCCTTGACCTGAACTAAGCCCAAGTCTTTCAACTCATAACTTCAACAATGAACTTGTTTATTCAGGGCTTAGCGCTGAGTGAGCAATTGCTTCGAGGTAAGTCAACTAAGTACGTCACCATATTTGCGAATCTAAGTACCTGGTGAAGCTAAAGCAAAATGCCTGCAGTTTACTCCTGCGCCGACGTCCCGAAGAGGCTGCAGTATTATTGCTTGCGCCAGGCAGCAATCAATACAACAGGGGCCCATTATTCAGTGCCCACCGAAATAATCAGGCGAGCGCTGCCTGGCGCAGTCCGGCGAGCAAGTTTCGCACCGTACTTTCATGCACCCGCTTCCAGGCTCGCGGGCTGCTGTTCGCAGTGTGCGGAGCCAGCAGGCAGTTGTCCAGGCTCCGCAGTGGACTGTCCGCCGGCAGGGGCTCCTCTTCAAACACGTCCAGGGCAGCACCGGCAATAAGGCGCTGGCGCAAGGCTTCTATCAAAGCAGCTTCATCCACCACCGGCCCCCGAGAGGTGTTGATCAGATAAGCGCCCGGCTTCATCTGCTCCAGTTCCGCTCTGCCAATCAGGTGGTAGGATGTGGGGTTGAGATCGGGGTTGAGACTGACAAAATCAGCTGTGGCCAGAAGTTCTTCCAGGGAAACCACCTCTAGGCCGGTCTCAGCTATGAATTCATCTGGCAGTTCCACGATATCGTTGCCAAGGACGCGCATGCCGAAACTGACCGCCCGCCGCACAACTGCTTTGCCGCAGTCCCCCACTCCCACGACGCCCAGGACGCATTCTCCCAGAGAGAGCAGGCTCGGCTTCTCCCATTTGCCATTACGGATGTCCCGGTCCAACCACGGCAGCTTGCGGGCGAATGTCAGGATATAGCCGAGAACTGTATCAGCCACCGGCTCGGAGAAGGCATTCGGGGTTCGGTAAACCGGGATTCCCCGACGGGCCGCGGCTTCAGCATCAATTGAGTCGATGCCGGTGCCCCACTTGGAAATCACTTTGAGGCGTGGAGCAGCCGCCAACACACGTTCAGTAATTTTGTCGTCGCCGCAGATGATTCCGTCAATGTCCCCAATAACTCCCAGCAGTTCCTCTTCGCTCAATCTCTCCCTCACCCGAGCGCCAATGAGTTCCACGCCTTCTCCAGCAAGGCGCTCCCGGTAATCTTCCATTACGGGCAGAAAGTACGGCGCTGACACCAAAACTCTCCAGGTCATTTTTCCCTTCACTCCTTATTGTACTATATATTTCTTGGTCAATGGATCTTCTTGCAACAATGCTTCTACGAGATGCAGATCTTCAGGGGTGTCAACGGGATGCGTGGCGTAGGTAGTTTCCACCATCTTCACTTTGCGGCCGTGCTCGATAAAGCGCAGCATGTCTATGGACTCAGCCACCTCCAGAGGTGTTGGCGGCAGCCGGCTGAACTCCTGCAGGGATTCGGTAGTAAAGGGAATGATGCATACCTGTCTGTAAACAGGCAGCTGAGCGAAAGGTTGCAGATGGCGGCTCGGTATCGGTTCCCGGGACATGTACACCGCAAACCCCTCCAGATCCATAACCACCTTGATGGTGTTTGGATCGACAAACTCTTCTTCCGATTGAATGCGGCCTGCCAGATTGACGCAGGCAATTCGTCTGTCGCCGCTGCGCAAAGGGGCCGTAGAAGTCGCAATCATCTCTGGATAGGTCATGGGCTCGTCGCCTTGCACCATAACAACAATATCTGCGCTGAGTTTGCTGGCCGCCTCAGCTACCCGGTCACTGGCTCGCTGGTGAGATGCTGAGGTCATCACAGCCTTGCCGCCGAAGGCCTCCACAGCCGCCATAATCTCCTGATCACAGGTGGCCACAAGAACCTCGTCCAGTATGTCGCACATGGCAGTACGGCGGTATACATGCTCTATCATTGGCAGACCCAGGATGGGAGCCAGGGGTTTCCCCGGAAAGCGGCTCGAACCCATGCGAGCTGGTATTATAGCTATTATTTTCATAAGCTATCCTTCAATAAGCACTGCCCGGGCCGGGGCGCCGTCGCAGCCCACCAGCTTGAGCGGCAGGCAAACGAGCTGGTAGGCTCCTGGGCTGACGTGCCGCAGGTTGAGCCCTTCGATGATAACAACGCCAGCCTGCAACAGGATGCAGTGGGTCAATGGCTTGGAGTCGGTGAAAAGCTGCACCGACAAGTAATCAATGCCTACAAGGCGAATGCCTCTGGCTACGATCCAGCTGGCAGCTTCCTGGGTGAGGGCAACGTATTCAGTCTGAAAGCTGTGCTCCGCCTGGCGCCACAAGTTCGAATTGCGGGTCTTGAAAAGCAGCCGTTCGGTGCCAGCGGGCAAGGAGAGGCTGTCCAGAAACTCTGGTTCAATCCTGGTGTCCACTTGCGGCACTTCCACAATAAGGACCGGCCCAATGAGTGCCTCCAGCGGCAGCTCGTCAATCGCCGGAGCCTTGTCGATAAAGTGGCTGGGAGCATCAACGTGGGTACCCGAGTGCACACTGCACGAGAGTCTGGAGACGTTGCATTCGTCGCCTGTTGCTATGGATCGATAGCGCTCCACCTTGACAGGCGAGTCACCTGGCCACACCGGCAGTGCCGGGCTGACCGGCAGCGAAATGTCTAAAATTTTCAAGAGCTCATATCCCTTCAGGCTACACCCAAGAAACTGTCAACAGCGAGAACACTTTCCTGGAGAATGCGGAGCAATATAACTTTCGACTATAATTTTGTCAAGATTTTGATATCTTAACACCTTCCTGAAATATGGACAATTGCGGGCCCCGAGAGTAGCGTTAGACGAGCCGTCAAAACATGATAGAATAAAACTCAGTATATTCCTGAAGCGCAGAGCCAGATTTTCTTGCAATGCCAGGGACTCCTGTGATACATGCGCTGCAATCAGAACATTTATCTGGCTGCAGCGGTACTTGCACTTTGCAGGCTTGCCAATATAATACCACCCTGCCTCGACCGCATGAAGTGGAGAGCCGTGGTCTATGAGCGCCCCTATCTGGAAAAAAACAGCTTTACTGATCCCGGTAGAAAACCAGGTGCGTGAGCTGGATGCCAAGCTGCTGCTTGCTTGCGTTGCTGCTAGGCGCGGCATGCAGTCCGTTATCGGCTTCAAGCGGGACATAGAGTTTGGCATTGCCTCCTTTCCACCCAGCATCTTTCTTGCCAAATCCCTAAGGATCGGCAAGCGCAAGATTTTTCCACTGAGCCGCAGACTGGGCCACAAGATCGTCGCCTGGGATGAAGAAGCCCTGGTGCATTTGCCGGCGGACATTTATTATTCGCGGAGATTATCGGCTCGGGGAATGAAATACGTATCGCATTTGTTTGCCTGGGGCGATGATAATGCCGAGCTGTGGCGGCGGTATCCTGCATTGCCCGGCGCCACCCGGATTCACGTAACGGGCAATCCCCGAGGCGACCTGCTGCGGCGCGACATGAGGATCTTTTATCAGGAAGAAGCAGCAAGAATCAGACAATCTTATGGACAGTTTATACTCGTTAACACCAATTTCAACCATGTGAATGCCTTTTATCCAGCACAGAACCTGTTTCAACCCATAAAAAGATCAGGTGAAGAACCGGAGTTCGGTCAGGCGGCCCGGGGAATGCCGCGCAAGTATGCCGAAGGGTTGCGGGATCACAAGCAGACCATTTTCGAGCATTTTCAAAGACTTATTCCTGTCCTGGACGAGTCTTTTCCGGAATACACCATCGTGGTGCGGCCTCACCCCACAGAAAACCAGAAGATTTACCAGGAGATCGCCGCCAGGTGCCGTCGGGTCCGGGTCACCAATCAGGGCAACGTGGTGCCATGGTTGCTGGCCACTTGCGCCCTGATTCATAACGGCTGTACCACAGGGGTGGAAGCCTATGCCATGCGGGTGCCCAGCATTTCCTACATGCCGGAAACAAATGAATACTACGACTATGGTTTTTATCAGTTGCCGAATCGACTGAGCTACCAGTGTTTCAACCTCAGCGACCTGCAAGATACCCTGGCGCGGATCCTGGAGGGACAGCTGGCTGCCCTCCATGGTGAAGAGGGCGAGGCCCTTGTCAAGCGTCACCTGGCAGCCCAGAGCGGACCTCTGGCCTGCGAGCGGATCGTGGACATTCTGCAGAAGGTCGCTCAAGACCTGATCCGATGTCCTTCACCATCCTGGCGCCACAGGCTGGCTGGCCGGCTGCAGACAACCAGCCGCCGCCTGAGACAAAATGTAAAAGCCAAACTGCCGGGTGCAACCAAGACCAAGGAGTTCCAACAGCACCGCTATCCACCGGTTGCCCTGCAGGACATCAGCTCGCGAATTGACAAATTCCAGGAGATTCTGGGCGGCGACGAACAGGTAGAGGTAAGTCAGGTATCCAGAAATATTTTCCGGGTGGCGCCGGCAGCGAGGCATATCTGAGGTAATGCTGCCAACACTGTTGTTTGCAATGCTCAACTGGAAGCTTTGTTGATATTCAACCGGGAGATTATATGAAAATTCTCATCCTCGGACGCGGAAAATCTGGAACAACCGCCCTGTTATTCAAAATGGCGGCCGGGCTTGCAGACTGCCAGGCCTTTTCCGGTGGATATCCTGCCAGACATCAAAGCCTGCATGGCAATGCCATTTTCAAATATACTTATAGCGAAAGAAAAGGCAAGACCTTCGAGCTCTATCAGCAACACCTGGCAGAGCAACCGTATGATCGGAAAATCTGGATGGCGCGTGATCCTCGGGATGCCGCCGTGAGCAAGATGCTCTATCGTTGGCACAAGGGACCAAAAGGAAGCTGGAGACAGTTCTGGCAGCACCTGCGGCTGGTGGAGCAAAAAGAGCGCCAGCCCCACTCGATTCCTTTCCATGTCCTTTGCAGCTATGCTGGCCACGGCCCCTGGCCTCTGGCAACTGAGGCGTTGATCGAGGGCGAACGGTTTCGCAGCCAGCGAATGGCCGAGTTCGTAAAGAACCTTGGTGATGATTGGTTTGTCTTTACCTACGAAGACATGGTGCGCGGCAATTTCAAGGCCTTGAATCACTATCTCGGTTTCGAGGTCCACCTGGAGGCAGAGGTGCCGCAAACCACCAAGAAATCAAAGGTGGCTCGCAAGAAGGCCTTTGGCGATTGGCGCAACTGGTTTACACCGGAAGACGTCCAGCTGTTCAAAGCAGCCTACCTGCCGTATATGGAAGTCATTGGCTATGACTGCCGCGACTGGCAGATCAACCCCAGGCCCGTCATAGAGCCGCAATTTGCCTCTCTCTATATGAAAAGCCTGGTGCGCAAGAATGCCCTGAACAAAATCCGCAAATTCTGCACCAAGATATTTGCTGGTACAACTCACAGTAGTCGGCCGCAGCAGTGATCTCAATGCCCCCGGGACAGAACACCGTGATCAGTTGGCGCAGTCGGCCGCCTCCTGGAAGCCTCGGCAGGAACAGGCCGACAATGCTGGCCCGGACGGCAGTTTTCACAAGTCAACTGCTTCGTCGAGCAGGGCCTGGTAGATTTCCCCTGTTTCCGTGTCAATTTTTCGCAATACTTCCGGGCTGAGAGTCTGGTACCGGTAAAGAGTACTCCGCAAGATCTTCTCTTTTTCCGGACCGAAGCTGGTGTTTGCACTGATCTGGTTGCAATTGAAGGTGGGGATCAACAGGATATCATTGAAGTCGATATCTAAAAATTCACATAAGTACTGCATGACGTCTGCGGTTCGGCTTACCAGATCTTCAAAGCGAATGATGCAGACTCGGTCGGCAAACATCTCTTTGTTTCTCAGCATGGCGGCACCATTTTCTTGCCACTGAGCCAGGGCGTTATCGATGTCACCGTACTTGTTATGCTTTTTCTGGGGAGCATGCCGCAAGGCCGATGGATACCAGTTCTTGGGGTCCCTGACGATGGATATCAGGCGCCCATCCGGATAGACATGGAAAAACGCCTTCATGTTGGAAACTTTCATTGACAGCCTGGGTGTAAAGCCAGTGACGAACTTTTTTGACCCCAGCACATTATAGTTGTTGAGCCAGGCTCCAAAAAAAGAAGTCATGTAAGCATCGAAAATGTCACGCTGGCTGATCCGGCTGATGCCCGCAAGGTATTTGCAGAATATTTCCTTTTGCAGAGCAGGCAGAAAGATGAAGGGAAATGTCTCATCAGAGCGCTCTTTGTGATAGCCTTCTTTGAAGAGACGGACAACGATATCTTCGAAAAGGATCTCAAACCAGGCCTCTGGACTGTCGCGCAGATCGAGTACTGGCCAGAAGTACTTCTTGGGGTAACCAATTTTCAGCTCATAAGGATGCGCATGCAGCTGGTGGTGGCCGTCAAAGAGCCTGCTCAGCAGTGTTCCCCCTGAACGTTGGATCTGAGATATGAGAGCCAGGGGTTCGGTTACTGGAATCAAATGCTTGAGGCAGGTGCGGCTGAGATCATGGAGTATGGATTTGCTGCCATTCAGCTCACTCTTCAGAATTTTTCTTCTGGTCAGGCTCTTGCGAAGTCTGTGCAAGCTGACGCGCCCCTCTGCGGCCATGATGGCCTCGGTCATTCTTTCTCCCAGGATCTGCCTGGCTGCAAGAAACAAGAATCTTTCATAGTATTTTTTCAACATGTTGTTTTCCATAAATCGCCAGCAAACCAACCGCCTGTTTGTTAGCCTGGCTGCCTGCAAGGAGCATACTACCCGGCAACCCTGCAGCTCCAGGGCAGTTTAGAGCCTGCAACGCTCTGAAAAAAACACCATCTCTCTGCTCAAGAAATGGAGTTTGTCTGAGGTTGCCGCTATGTTCAAGACTGTTCCGTCAACTCCCGATAATTTGCTGCATCTTAAAGCAATTTACGCTCACCCTGCTGTGATTGTCAAGATATCCTCCCCTGTTGCGGCAATTGTCCTCGGCAGTGCTGCGCAGCTGCTTCACTGCCAAGAGTGCCAGAGCCTCGCAAAGGATCACTGTCAGCAGCAACACTCAGACCAGGCTGCATACCATTGTATCTGCAAGCGGCGCCATGGACCTTCTCAAGTTTTGTCCGAGTCAGGATAATCCGTACTTGACACTTGCTTCCTCCTTGGCCTAACATTTTTTGGACAACTGAAGAGCCCCTCGGGCGAAGGCGCCGGGCTCTAGCAGTGACTGCCATTGAGAGTTAACTATATGTCAATAAAATCCTTGCTTATTCCCGTTGAGAACCAGGTCCGCGAATTCGATCCCAAACTCTTGCTCGCCTATGTTGCTGCCAAGCATGGTTTCACCTCCATTATCGGGCCTCGCCGAGAAATTCATTTTCGTATCGCCTCATACCCTCCAAGCATTTATCTTTCCAAGAGTATCACTGTACACAGCGACATGATGTTCAAGATCATGCACAATCTCGGCCACGGCATCGTGGCCTGGGACGAGGAGGCCCTGGTTCACCTGCCCCCAGAGATTTACTTCTCGCGCCGGCTGTCGCCGGTGGCCCTGTCATATGTTTCTCATCTGTTCGCCTGGGGGGAGGACAATGCAGCACTGTGGCGCCAGTATGATCAACTACCAGCCGGGGCCAAAATCCATGTTACTGGAAACCCCCGAGGGGATCTATTACGGCCGGAAATGCGGCCTTTCTTTGAGCAAGAGGTGGCTAAACTTCGGGGAAAATATGGGGACTTCATACTCATCAACACCAACTTCAATCATGTGAACAGTTTTTCTCCTGTGCAGAATCTGTTTCAACCCACTAAAAAAGCCGGCGAAAAACCTAGATTCGGCCGAGCAGCCAGAGGCATGACCAGGGAATACGCCGAAGGACTGCGTGATCACAAACAGGCCATCTTCGCTGCTTTTCAGCGCCTCATTCCCTGGTTGGCGAAAACTTTTCCTGACTACAACGTAGTGGTGCGGCCTCACCCCACTGAGAATCCCGGTATTTACCAACAGATTGCCTCTAAATGCCAGCGGGTGTACGTAACCAACAAGGGCAATGTGGTTCCCTGGCTGTGGGCTACCAGGCTGGTGATTCACAACGGCTGCACTACCGGCGTAGAGGCTTACGTAATGGGTGTTCCTGCTGTCAGCTATCGAGCCAAAATCAATGAATACTATGACTACGGCTTTTATCGCTTGCCGAATCTCTTGAGTCACCAGTGTTTCGACTTTGATGAATTGCAAGAAACCTTGGCAGGAATTCTTGCTGGCAAGCTTGGCCCTGCAGAAGGGGCCGAGCGTCAGGCGCTGATTGAACACTATCTGGCCTCCAGGCAAGGACCTCTGGCCTGTGAACGGATGGTAGCAGTGCTGGAACAGATGGCAGCAGGTGAATCTGAATTGCCGCAGCCTTCCAGGCGTCAGCGTCTTGAAGGCAGAGCCGTTGCAGCTGGACGAATGATCGTCAAGCGCTGCAAATCCCGCCTGCCCGGGTCTCATAACAAGCCTGCCTTTCAACGCTATCGCTATCCAGGGGTAACACTGCCAGAGGTGCGCGCCAAGATCGCCAGGTTTCGCCGAGTGCTGGGGGATGCCAGAGAAGTACAGGCAGAACAGATAGCCGAGCAGTTCTTCCGAATCAGCTCGTGAAAGATTCGCCGCTGACCGCAGGCTCTGGGGACTATTGCTCTTGACAGCCTGTTGCCTTCCATCTATACTCCGGCCGCTTTCAGGGATTCATGCCACTGTTGCCGAGCAATGCCGGAAGGCGTCTTGCTTGCTCAGGCATTGAGCCTGCCGACTTTCGAGTTTAGAGGCGTTTTGCTGAGGGACTCTCATGAAGATTTTCATCTTGGGCACAGGCAAGTCAGGGACTACAGCCCTGCTCTACAAGGTTGCAGGAGGACTGCCCAACTGCCAGGCTTTCTCTGGCGGCCGTCCGGGCAAATATGTGGGCGACTACCAGAATGCTGTATACAAGCATACCTATGAGGAAAGAAAAGGGAAAACCTTTGATCTCTATCTGGCGCACCTGCAAAAGGAAGCTTATGATCGCAAAATCTGGATGGCCCGCGATCCCCGGGACGTTGCGGTCAGCCGGATGCTCTACCGCTGGCATCGCGGCTATCTAGGCAGCAAAAAGCAGTACCAGGCGCATCTCGATCTGGTCCTGAAAAAGGAGCAGGATCCTGCCTCTGTTCCTTTTCATGTCATCTGCCGGTATTCGGGTCACAATGGTTGGCCGCGAACAACTGAGGAAGTGGTGGCCGAGGAGGAGCGCCGTTATAAGCGCATGTCCAAGTTTGTCAGGGAACTTGACCAGGATTGGTTTATCTTCACCTATGAACAGATGGTTGCCAAAAATTTTGACGACTTGAACAGTTATCTTGGCTTCCAGGTAAAAGTGGACACTGAAGTCCCCAGGTCAACAGGCAAGGCCAAGGTGGTCCGCAAGAAGGCTACTGGTGACTGGCGGCACTGGTTTACCCCAGAGGATGTGGAACTGTTCAAACCAGTGTACCTGCCTTATATGGAAGTTATCGGCTATGATTGTGAAGATTGGGCCCTCAGCCAGCAGCCAGTGATCGAGCCGGAATTTTCTTCCCAATACATGCAAAGCCTGCCCAGGAGAAAATCTCTGAATTCCTTGATGACCTTCAAAGACCTCCTGATTCGCCGCTTGCGCAAATGAAGTAAGTTGCTGGAAGTTGTGCAGGCGTCAACCTGCCGATGATGCCCAAGAACTCGAATATTCAGCGTACCATAGTGTTCTCAGAATGTCAGGCAGATATCCAGACTGGTATTCATTCACATGATGAGCCTGCCAACTTCTGACGGTGTGAAATGGAGGTGGGCAAAGAGCTTTCTCTCTACGGCTCGGCAGGTGGCAAAATTGCTGATAATCCATTGACGGCGGAGGGGATTGTCCCGACCGTAGCGCTCGAGAATGTAGCGCAGCCGCTCGTCAAGACTCACCACCGAACTGTGATTCACCCTCTTGTCGGCATAATAGACGATTTCCTTCTCTGAAATGCCGTCTTGGGGATCAAAAGTTTGCAATATTACATGCTCGCCAATAATGTCAGCAATCTCGTCAAATTTGTGGCGCAGGCATATTACCCTGCCAAGGGCAGCATGATCACCACCGTTTCTTAGGCACAGGGTCTTGCCTATATCGTGCAGCAAGGCAGCAGCAAGAGTAGCTTCCACTGAGACCCTGGCCCCAGCAGTCGAAAGGGTTTCGGCTATCAGATGAGCAATCTTGGCCACCACAATGCTGTGCTCCCTGATATTGTCCAGCATGCGGTAGTCATCCATTAAACTGTAGCATTGAGCTATAGTAGGTATCACCTGTCACGTTCCTCTCGAAGTCGAACGTTTCATTTCGGAAGCGCCGCTGATAACATAAATGTATAACTTACCCTTGCTTTTTGTGCAATCCCTGCGGCGGCAAAGCAGGAAGCATTGCGCAGACTATCAAGCTGACCAGACAGACAGCCAGGGCCAGCCAGAAAACTGCCTCCACTCCCTGGGCAATTGCCTGTTGTACTGCCTGCCGAGCTGCTTCAGGAAATTGCCCCTGCAACTCCGGTCTGAGGAATTTTTGCATGTTCCTGGAAATCTCTGCCGCCATCTCTGCAGAAAGCCTCGCACTGTCCTGCTGGGTGAATGCCACCAGGCTGTTGTGAAGCTTATAAAAAAGCACACCACCGCTCATGCCAATGCCGATAGTGCCGCCCAATGTGCGGGCAAACTGTTGCGACGAGGTGGCAAGGCCCAGATCACTTTCTGACAGGCTGTTCTGTACTGTAAGGAGCGTGGCCACTGAGACGAAGCCCATGCCCGTGCCAATGGCACAGGTGACGATGCTGAAGTAGACTATGCCAGTGGCAGCGCTGAAAGTAAGAGTCATAAGGGTGGTTAGCAACATGAGCATGGCACCGCCTACACTGGCCCGCTTCTCTCCTATCCAGCTCACCATCTGGCCACAAAAGAGAGCACCAGCCGACCAGCCAAGGCTCAAGGGAACCATGATGGCCCCAACTTCAGCCGGTCTTTTTCCCATGGAAACCTGGATAAAGAGGGGCAGGAAGGCGATGAGAGAAAATATGGCAAAACTGCTGAAAAAGGCAGCGCCATTGGCGAGAACAAAACTGCGGATGGTGAGAAACTGCAGGGGAAGCAGGGGTTCTTTGGCCCGCTTTTCAGCCAGGTAAAACAACAGGCCAGCAAGAAAGACCACCACGGAGAGGCCGACAATTTCAGGAGAATGCCAGCTGGCCGCACCACTGGCGCGGAGAAAAATGAACAGCACAGACAGGATACAGACAGACAGGGCAAAGGAGCCAAGGTAGTCAATACTAGCTTCACTCTTTTTCTGGCGGGTTTCGTGGAAATAGGTCAGAATGGCAAGCATGGCCAGACCCCCTATAGGTAAATTGATGTAGAATACCCAGGGCCAGGCCAGATAGGTCACAATAAATCCTCCCAGAATGGGACCCAGCACACTGGCCACTCCCCAGACAAAGCTAATGAGCCCCATCATTTTGCCCCGGGTCTCGGGCGGCGACACTTCTGCCACTACCGTATAGGCCACGGCAAAATTGCCGCCAGCGCCGAAACCTTGAATTGCCCGGGTGGCTATGAGTTGAGGCATATTGCTTGCCAGGCCGGCACCGGCTGAGCCCAGCAGAAAAATGGACACTGCTGCCAAAAAGAGCTTCTTGCTGCCATACAGATCGGATAGTTTGCCAAACAAAGGCAGGGAGATTGTCCGGGTCAGCATGTAGCCAGAAAAAACCCAGCTGTAGAGCTCCAGGCCGCCAAGATCGGCCACTATGGTGGGCATAGCCGTGCCGATAACAAGGGCATCGAGGGCGCCGAGGAACACAGCGAGCAGGGCAGCGATCAGAACGAATAGCTTGGTTCTAGGTGATAGCTGCTGCATATCAAAAGATTCTTTCAGCCAGTGGCTTCTGCCCACAGCAGTAACAGTCCAGGTGAAACAATTGCCGGGCTGTGGCAAAAAGGGTTTTGCCAAAACCCTGAAGGACCTACTATACTTGGTGAAAGACCATTAGGGAACTGCCCTTTTTCAGAATCATTTGCTTCTGGATTTGAGGAAGCTATGAATGAGCCAGAGGAGATGCATTACCAAGGTGTCATCATTCGGCCGCCCAGCGAAGCGTTCAGTATCCTTTTGCAGGTAACCCTGGGCTGCTCCCATAACAGATGCACTTTTTGCGGCACTTACAAGGGCAAACGGTTCACCATCAAGGATGACCACACCATTCTCAACGATATTCTCTATGCCGCCAGGTACATGCGGCAGCAGCATCGTCTGTTTCTCCTGGACGGAGATGCGCTCATTGTGCCGCAAAAAAAACTGCTGTGGATCCTGCAAGAAATACGGCGACATCTGCCCTGGGTGCGCCGGGTTGGGGCCTATGCCAATGCCAAGAGTATCATGATGAAAAGTGATGCAGACCTGCAGCAATTGAGAGATAACGGCCTGGGTATTCTTTATGTGGGGGTGGAAAGCGGCGACGACGAAACGCTGAAGCAGATCCACAAGGGAACCACAGCGGCAAACCTCATCAACCAGGCAAAGCGGGTGAAGCAGGCAGGAATCAAATTGTCGGTCACCGTACTGCTGGGCATCGCCGGACGGCAGCGCTCCCTGGTGCATGCCAGGGCTACGGGAGAGGTCCTCACTGCCATGGATCCAGACTATGTGGGGGCACTTACCGTAATGCTGCTGCCCAACACGCCACTCGTTGAGGACTACGCTGCAGGAGAGTTCGACCTCCCCGACAGGCAAGGGCTCTTGATGGAACTGCGGGAAATGTTTGTCCATACGCAGATGAGCAAAGGGCTGTTTTTCGCCAACCATGCTTCCAATTATCTGCCGATCAAGGCGAGACTTCCCAGAGACCGCCAAAGCACCATGGAATTGCTCGATGCCGCCCTGAGAGGAGAAGTTGCCTTGAAGCCGGAGTGGTTGAGGAGGCTGTAGATCGCCCCATGCCAGCCGACAAAAAGAAAAGAGCTATACTGCACCTGGACATGGATGCCTTTTACGCCTCGGTTGAGGTGCTGGATGAGCCTATGCTGCGCGGCAAGCCAGTAATCGTTGGCGGCAGCAGCAAGAGAGGGGTGGTCTCATCCGCCTCCTATGTAGCGCGCCAATACGGCATCCACTCAGCTCAACCGCTAGCCACGGCTCGACACCTCTGTCCCCACGGTATTTTCCTGCCTGTAAGAATGGCGCGCTACAAGGAAGTATCACGAAGAATCTTTACAATCTTCTCCCAGTATACACCTCTGGTTGAGCCCGTATCCATTGATGAAGCTTTTCTAGATGTGACCGCCTCGAGAAGATTGTTCGGCTCGGCAGTTGAAATTGCCCAGATGATCAAAAAGCGAGTGCGGCAAGAAATTGGTCTGACCTTGTCAGCAGGAATTGCCCCTTGCAAGCTGGCAGCAAAGATCGCTTCGGATTTGCAAAAACCTGACGGCCTCACCATTGTTCCCCATGATGGTGTGCGGGAATTCCTTAGACCGCTTCCCATCGATAAACTCTGGGGTGTGGGCAGGGAAACCAGCAGGACCCTGGCTGCCCTTGGCGTCTCCACCATTGGCGACCTGGCTCTGCTGCCTCGCAAGCTCCTGTGCAGCAAGCTGGGAGCTCACGGCCTGCAGCTCCACCAGCTGGCCAACGGAGTGGATGACAGAGAGGTGAAGCCCGGGAGCAGAGCCAAGTCCGTGGGCCGTGAAAAGACTTATGATACTGATATTACGGATGTGCAGAGCGCAAGAAAAGAATTGCTTTCCCTCGCTTACATGGTAGCCAGGAAACTACGGCAACAGCATGTGTGGGGCAGCACCATCACCCTCAAGGTGAAATATGGCAATTTTCAACAGATCACCCGCTCGCTCACTCTGGAGAAGCCCACAGATGATGGCAGGGAAATCTTCCGAAACTGTTGCCTCCTGATGGACAGGTGCGACATCGGCAGCAGACCGGTCAGACTGCTCGGCGTTTCAGTATCACAACTGCGCCAGGCAGGAGGCCAGGAACAACTTCCACTTTTCCATACGGAATGCGACTCAGAGAAGCGGCAAAGACTGAATCGAGCCCTCGATAAGATATCTGAGAAATACGGCGACCAAGCGATCCTTCCGGCAACCTTGACCGACTCCCGCCGCTGAATTCGTACTCTATCCCCCCGGAGACCATCAGGAGCTTTTCGCGGATAGCCGCCCCGGCAACATTCCTGCCCTGCCAGAAGCTCCATCCCTCTAACGCCCTTCCGCAGCCCAGGAAATAGCTACCATCTGGTGAAATTGTGGGCCTTCTCCCACAGCAACGGCCGGATGGTTCAGGTGATGGGATGCACTTCCAGGATCTTTACCCGATAGTTGAGGGTCTTGCCGGCCAGGGGGTGGTTGAAGTCCAACAGAAAATGGTCTCGTCGAATATCGCCCACGAAGCAGAGGCTCTCCTCGCCATCTTTTGTTTCTATTTTCAAAACGGTGCCCTTTTTCAACTTTTTCCCTTTGGGAAATTCTTCCAGCGGAACCTTGATCACCTTGGATTCATCAAAAGGACCAAAGGCCTCTTCTGGACGAAGCACGAACTCGCGAGTATCACCCGGATTCAAGCCGGCAATTTCCTGCTCCAGTTTGGGAAATACTTCACCGGAGCCAAAGCGAAACACCAATGGCGGGTCGTTGTTGGTGCCAAGCACCTTGGTGCCGGAATCTAGAAATGCCTCATATTCGATGGTGACAAATGTACCTGGACCTACTTGAGCCATTTTCTTCTCGCTGCTAGTACAAGGTTTGTTCAAACACCTCACCAAGGGAGAGAATCCCTGACCAATTTTTTAGTATAGCCGAAAAGATTCCTTTGGCAAGCGCTCAATCTCCAGGATCTTTTCAATGGTTGACCCAGGCATATTTCTCTCGCACTGTTGGCTGGTTGTCACAGACCTTGCATATATGTTATGTTTGCAATACAAACAATATGCATATTATTTCTGTCATCTAACCTTACACTAAATAGAGTCAACTGATATAGGCACTGCGAATGCGTCCACGCCTGCACAAGCGAGAAACTCCCACGAGCATTCAACTTTCCCTCTGCTTTTACTCAGACTGTATAGCTCTCCACCTGGACAAAGAGACCTGCATCAAGTGTGACATTTGTCAGACAGTATGCCCCAAGGAGGCAATCAAGGTTCACATAGTGGACGAGCAACCACACATCTCAGTGGACCCGGACCTCTGCGTGCTCTGTGAACTCTGCTCACATTTTTGTCCGCTCTCCTGTATCCAACTTTTCTTCAATGGCGAGCCCAAAAAGATTCTTGCCGACCAGCAGGCACTGCCTCGGTTTCCCGAGAAGCTCAGGGTAGACACCAGTAAATGTCCGCAACCATGCTCCTTGGCAGAGGAGGAAAAAGAAGAACGCTGGTGTCGCCAGCAGCGACAGTGGATAGAAAATCACCAGGAAGCATGCCCGAAACATTGTCACACCTGTCTGGAAAACTGTCCCAGGGAAGCCTTCTGCCTCGAGGAAGGGCTTGTCAAGCCGCTGGCAGAGAATTGTCTGCGCTGTACCCTCTGCATGACAGGATGCGACTACGATGCAATTGTGGTACAACCGATCTTCACAGGAGTGGTGGAAATTGCCGACTACAGATGCCCTGCTGACTGCACCCTGTGCATCGACCTGTGTCCAACCAATTGCATTGTCAGGGAAGAAGAGCACGTCAGGGTGGTGCGTCAACATTGTGCTTATTGCGGTGTTTGCGTTAACATCTGCCCGGAGCAGGCGATCACTTTGCGTCGGCAACGCATTTACGCTCAGGAGGAAACTTTTTCACATGCATGGACCACTGCAGTGACGAAACTAAAGCAGAAATCACCTTCTGAAGCCTCAGCAAAGGCTACCAACAGCTATAGTATACAGAAAGGTCAGGGCAGCGACCGCCTCTCTTCTTTACCGCGGCGCTGATAAGGCTTGCTGGTGGCACGAATTTGCGGAGTTTACACATCGCCAGGCACTGATTGACTCGCAGATTGCATCACCTTTTCAGGAGGTGAAGTCAAGCCTTTTTCTGGCATGTTTTTCCTGCGCTTTGCCCCGGGGGTGGTCAGTTAGCCATGTCAAAGATGCAGCCATATTCTTTGCCACGCATTGGAGTCTATGTCTGCCACTGCGGCCACAACATAGCAGGGGCTGTGGATGTGGCAGCTGTGAGAGAGTTTGCCGCAGGATTGAAAAATGTGCATGTGGCGCGCGACCATGTGTTCTGCTGCGCGGAACCAGGACAGCTGGAAATCCAAGACGATATTCGTCAACACGGCTTGAACCGCATTGTAGTGGCAGCCTGTTCACCACGTCTTCACGAGCCAACCTTCCGGCGTACTATCAAAGAAGCCGGTCTCAATCCTTACCTCCTCGAGATGGCCAACATCCGTGAGCATTGCTCCTGGGTGCATTTTTTCCAGGGCCAACAGGCCACTGCCAAGGCAAAGGATCTGGTGGCCATGGCCGTGGCCAGGGTCACCATGATTTTTCCCCTGACAGACAGGCGGGTTCCTGTGCTCAAGAGAGCTCTGGTGGTGGGTGGAGGTCCGGCCGGTCTGCAGGCGGCGCTCGATCTGGCGGACACGGGTTATCCGGTATTACTGGTGGAACGCTCCCCATTTCTGGGAGGAATGCTGAACGATTACTGGCGAATTTTTCCCCAGGGTGAAATGGCAACTTGCCTCATCACGCCACTGAAAAGCCGTGTACTGTTCCACCCGCTTGTAGAGGTGGCCACATCGAGCGAAGTGGTGAGTGTCTCCGGACACATAGGAAACTACCAGGTAGAGATTCACACAGAACCGCGATATGTGGACAGCAGTTGCGATCTGTGTGGCAAATGCAGTGAAGTCTGTACGACCCAGCGTGACAAGGGTGGAGACAAAGCCATCTACCTCCCCAATCGCCTGGCATCCCCGCCCCTCTATGCCATTGATGGCCAAGCGTGCAGCCGCTGCGGCGACTGCGTCGAGGCGTGTCCAAGGGGTGCCATAGATTTACAAATGAAGCCTATTGACAAACGTATGGAAGTCGGCACCATCATTCTAGCCACAGGTTTTCAACCATATGATCCTCTGAAAACGGACCGGTATCCATATGCGGGCTTGCCCAACGTGGTGACCTCGGTGGAATTGGAACGAATGCTTGACCCTGAAGGAAGCACTGGCGGCTGCCTGCGCCGACCTTCGGACGGCAAACCCGTGGAAAGAGTAGCTTTTTTGCAGTGCGTGGGTTCACGTGAGCAAGATGGCAACCGCTACTGTTCGCGAGTATGCTGCATGGTAACCCTCAAGCAGGCTCACATCCTGAAAGCAGAAAGGCAAGTGGACGTCACTGTTTACTATAGCGACATCAGGGCTCTCAAGAAAACCTATGAAGACCTTTACGCGGCAGTGCGCTCCAGTGGAGTGTTGTTCTATCGCGGCAGAATAGACAGAGTGGTATCGCCGAGTAACGGCGCCTTGCAACTGCATGGCTACAATGAACTGCTGCAGACAGCCACCCTGCAGGAGGTAGATCTGCTGGTGCTGGCGCTTGGCATGGAAGCAAATGGCAATGCCGGGCCGCTCAAAGAGGTCCTGAAGCTGTCTGTGGGAGACGATGGTTTTTTTCTGGAGGCTCATCCCAAGCTGCGTCCACTGGAGACGGCCCTGGATGGCATATTCCTGGCGGGCACTTGCCAGGGGCCGAAAGACATCAGCGAAACCATCGCCCATGCAAGTGGTGCTGCTGCCAAGGCTGGCACTCTTCTAGCTCATGAACAGATTACTCTGGACGGCATAATAGCCAGAATTGATCTCGACGAATGTGTGGGCTGCCAGAAATGTGTGCAAAAGTGTCCTTTTCACGCTGTGCACCTGGTGGAAGTAGAAGGAGAAAAGAAAGCTGCCGTGATAGCAGCGGCCTGCAAAGGATGTGGAGTCTGTGCTGGCGAATGTCCTACTGGGGCAGCGCAGCTGCTCGGCTATACTGATGAACAGCTGGTAGCCCAAGTCCAGGCAGCACTTAGAGAGGAGGCCGACCGTAAAGTTGTCGTCTTTGCCTGCAATTGGTGCTCCTATGCTGGCGCAGATTTTGCCGGTGTATCCCGACTTCAATATCCGGAAAATGTGCGCATTATTCGCGTCCCCTGCTCCGGGCGGGTAAGCGAGCGGCTGATTATGGAGGCACTTCGTCTGGGCGCCGCAAGCGTCCTTGTTTCAGGCTGTCATCCGCCAGGAGACTGCCATTACATATCCGGCAATTTGCGGGCGCTGGCACGGGTGCAACGGTTGCGCAGCAAGCTGCCCAAAAAAAATATCGATCCACAAAGGCTGCAGCTCGAGTGGATATCAGCTACCGAGGGAAACAAGTTTCAGGCTGTTGTAGAACGACTTTGCCAGCAAGCCAGGGGAAATCAGCGGCAATCGCCTGGTTAACTGCCCAGAGAAGGCAGGGTGTCCAGAGCAGTCATGGCTGCAGATAGGCAACAAAGGAGTCAGGTGAAGGTGAACGACATACTGGTAGCTCTCTGTCAGAATCCCACCTGCAGATTATCTCCGGGACTACTTGAGTCTATTACACGAGAAGGTTGGCGGGTGTGGCCTTGTGATTCTCTCTGTGCTCCCTGGGGATTGCAGCAACTCCGCAGGAAGTGCAGGATTGAAAAACCCGCGCACCTGGTGGTTGGCGTCTGCCAAGAAGTAATTCGTCAGGGTCTCATTGAGCAAGCGCTGGGCAGATTGATCGGCAAACGGCGTCTGCACCTGTTGGAGTTGGGAGGCAGCGACGCTCTTTGCCAGGATCTGCCAGCACTGATTCGGGCATTGCTGCAAAGCAAGCCTGCCAGACGGCCGCCACTCAAACACAAGAGAGTTCTGGTTGTCGGCGGCGGGGTTGGCGGCTGTCAGGCGGCCCTGGACATAGCCAACAGTGGCATCCCGGTAACCCTGTTGGAAAGCGAACTGTCTATAGGCGGCTTGATGGCCAAACTGGACAAGACCTTTCCTACCCTGGATTGCTCTATCTGTATCCTGGGTCCTAAACTGGTGGAGGTGGCAAATCATCCGGAGATCCAATTGCTCACCAATGCTGAAGTGGTTAGTTTGGCAGGCCGGCAGGGAAACTTCTCTGTCGAGGTACAGCTGAAGCCACGTTATGTGGACATGGCCAAATGTTCCGGTTGCGGCAAGTGCATGGAAGTCTGTCCAGTAATAGTTCCCAGTGACTGGAACGTCAATATGAAACCGACAAAGTGCATTCACATCAGCTTTGAGCAGGCGATCCCTTTGCGCTCCGCCATAGACCGTCGCTATTGTATCGAATGCAAGCTCTGTGAAGTGGCCTGTGAACGGCAGGCTATCGACTTCGATGATCAGGGCCAGCAACTGCTACTGCGAGTGGGCGCCATTGTCCTGGCAACAGGCGTAGATCTCTTTGATCCTTCCAGAATAGGGTCCTACGGCTACGGTACGGTTCCCGGGGTTATCAGCAACATTGAGTTCGAACGGCTAGTGGCGGCTACCGGGCCCACTGCGGGCAGGTTGTTGACTCCTGACGGCAGGCAGGTTCGCTCACTGGCCTTCGTGCAGTGCGTGGGTTCACGCAACGCAAGATATCTGCCCAACTGTTCGGGATACTGCTGCACAGCCAGCATAAAGGAAGCCATGCTCGCTATTGAACACGTACCTGATGCAGAGGTAAGCATATTCTACAATGACATCCGTACAGCTGGCAAAGGATTTGAAGAATTGTATCAACGGGCAGTCACGGCGGGTATCCACTTTATAAAGGGATTGCCAGCGGCAGTCGAAATGCAACACGGCAGGCCTTCTCTGGTCTATGACAATATGGTAGGTGGCAGCCAGCAGCGACTGACCGTGGATCTGGTAGTGCTGGCTGTGGGAATGGAGCCAAGAAAGGACGGCTTGCTCTGGCAGCTCGATGAAGAACCTGCGAGAGACAGCTACGGTTTTTATCAGGAGAAAAACCCTGTTCTCCATCCCCTGGAATCCACAGTTGCCGGGGTATATCTGCTCGGCACCTGCAGAGGGCCGCGGGATATTGGTGAAACCGTAGCCGATGCTAGCGGGGTAGCAGCAAAGGTGGCAGCCCAGTTCCGCCTAGGCCAGCTCAAACAGAGGGCAACAAAGTACAAGGCCAACTAGCTCACAATGCAGCTCGCCTGTGACATCCCCGGGCGGCATGTGGCAGCGGTATTTTCGACAATGAACGGCTGCCCTTGCCAGCAGCAAAGCGGCCTGCAGTTGGCAAGGTATCAAACTTCAATGCCTTATGAGTAGGATGTACCAGTGAGCAAGACCACGTATGAGTCGGTTGTCTGTCCAGGATGCGCCTGCTTGTGTGACGATATCGATATGGTGGTGGAAGACAATCGAGTGACATCCATCAGCAACATCTGCACCTGGGGCATGAGCAAGTTCTTCGTGGGCAAGAAGTTTCACCACCGCAAAACACGGTATCGCTTGCAGCGGCCAGTAGTAAGAGGTACAGCTGGTAGCCGAGAAACATCCTACCGCGCAGCTGCCAGACAGGCAGCCGAGATCCTGGCCCGCTCACAGCGCATATTGCTTTATGGCTTCAGCCATTGCAGCTACGCAGCCCAGGAAATTGGAGTGCAGCTGGCTGCCCGTCTGCACGGTATCCTGGCGCCGGGAGACGGGGGCTTGCTATATCACTTTGGAAAGGCGCTGCTCAAATATCACCCCCTCCTGGTAACTTTTGAAGAAATCAGGGATCAGGCCGACCTGGCTATCTTCTGGGGCGGCAATCCCATGCACTCCTGCCCTCGGCTGGTATCGCGCTACTGCATTTTTGCCCGCGGTAGATTCACCGAACGGGGATATGAAGACAGACAAACCTTCACCGTTGACTTCCGTGCTACGGAAATGGACAGCATGTCGAATATGGTGGTCCTGCCGGAGAGCGGCGGTGACCTGGAAACACTGGAAGCCTTGCGCCTGCTTCTGCAGCAAGAAAAGCCCCGGTCATACAAAGGTAGATTGTCAGCACTCAGCAAGCTCGTTCAGGCTGCTGAACAAGCCTCCTACGGGGTGATCTTCTGCGGCAGGGGCATCTTGTATTCGGGTCAGGCAGAGCTGGTCTTTGACAGACTGTGCCAAATAGCCGCTGCTCTGCACGGACAACCTTCTCTGGCTATCATACCCATGGCCACAGACTTTAATGCCAACGGCCTCTATCAGGCAATATTGCGGCAAAACGGCTTTGGCACCAGGCCAACAATCATCACCACTGATCTGCTCTCTTGGGACCTTGCTGGCATAGATGCTGTACTGGCCGTTGGTGGGGATCTCTGGTGGTTCTTGACAGAGGAGCAGCGCCACATCATAAGGGAGCATGACATCCCCATCATTACAATTGCCGCCTTTGCAGATCACACCACGGTGAGGTCACAAATCTCCTTTCCCTGCGGTATTGTGGGCGTGGAAAAGGAGGGAGTCGCCTATAGAATGGACAGCCTTCCCCTGTCGCTCGGCAAGGTCATTGACAGCAACCTACCTGACGATCATGAGATCCTCGCTGACATAGGAGCATTTCTGTGAAGATCAAGATTGAAGCAGGAAATCTCTATGATCCCAGAAACAACTGTGAGGGAGAGGTTGCCGACCTCTATCTGGAAAACGGCCGAGTAGTTGACTATATCAGCAGACCCGATGTGGTGATCAAGGCGCGCAACATGGCAGTGATGCCCGGCGGCATTGACATCCATTCCCATGTGGCAGCATTCGGGATGAACAACCTTCGCCTGCAGCGCCTCTTTCCTACTCCCCGCGAAATCGGCCGCTTTTATGGCGAGATGGGCTTCACTCATATTCATGAACCTCTCATGACCATCACCACTGCCCCCTTTGTTCATCACGAGCTGCTGAGCATTCCATTTGTCGACACTTCTGCCTCTCTTGTGCTGCCACTTCGAGATCTAGGAGAACTAATCCGGGAAGACAGGGTGGCAGATGGAGCAGCAGTGGTGGCCTACCTGCTCCATTCCACCAAAGCAATGAATATCAAACTCTTCGAGCCTGAACTGCGTTATCGACAAGAGATCTACGCCCATCTCAATGTAGACCCCCAAACAGTGGTTGACTTTTGCAGCCGGGTGGCTGCGGCGTGTAACCTTCGCTTGTTTCTGCGTGCTTCCGGAGAGTTGCTCGCCTGCTCCTTCCACAATCCGCAGCTCCTCTACTTTACGCATCTGGGCGCGGCTCTGGCGGGAGATAAAGAACAACGTCGAGCAGTAGCTCTCCTGCAGGCAGGGGCTGCTGGCGATATGGGCTTGTCTTATCCGGGCAAGAGGATGCACCTTGTCCTGGGCAGCAAGAAGGTGGGCAGGGAACTGCTCCAAGTTGATTATGGCTTTTCCCTGCCAGTCTGTCTGGTTGACCTCGAAACTTACCATGAACCGCAAAAGGATCGCGCCTTCCAGCTGGCCCTCACCGAAGGACGGCAAAGGTTAGCCTTTTCTCTCGATTGCGCCACCCCGGCCTGGCCCCTGGCCTTTGCGGCACTCTTTGCACGTCTGCTCAGAGGAGAGACTGGAGACGGCTATTCCTTGACGGAGCTGGTGAGATGCACTCGCCAACTGCCAGCCGAGTTCCTCGGCCTCAGGGGAAAGGGTCACCTGGGAGCGGGGGCTGCTGCTGATGTAGCAATCTATGAAGTGGATGAAACAATGTCTGCTGATGACATGGCAGAAAGACTGCGACGCTGCCGGATATTGATCAAAGCAGGCACTATCGTCATTCAAGACTACAAATGGACAGGCAATAGCCCGGAGAAATATACCTGCTGGCGAGATCTGGGCCAGGTCAGCTCAGAGCTTGCCTGGAGACTGCTGGACAGGACGACCTTCAGGGCGGAGTCCCTCAAGGTGTCACCGCAGCTCACAGGCGCTCTGCTGGCAGTAGGGAATTGAGCGGCAGCAGTATTTCGAGACCCAGCATACGGGTGAACAGCCAGATGGCAGCAAACAAAGAAAACATCCTAGAGTTCCTGCCCCGTACCGATTGTGAAATGTGCGGTATGACATGCAGTGATTTTGCCGATTATTTGCTCTCCGGTGACCTGTCTCCCACCGACTGCCCTGTGCTGCATGAGGAGCAATATGCTGGACACATAGAGGCCCTGGAGGAGATTCTCGCCACTCTAGCTGAAAAGGCTGCCACTGGCCTGCTCATTGAAGCCGAAAAGTGCAACGGCTGCGGCATCTGTGTGGCCGTATGCGAGTACAATGCAGCCAACAGTGAATCTGGCAGAATGGGAAGAGGTCCGAGAGTTGGAGAAAAAGTAGCGCTTCGCGTCGACGATGGCTGCATAAAGCTTGTTGACGAAAGTCTATGCACTCGTCTCATTCAAGCTGCAGATAAATGCAGCAAGTGTGTGGACCACTGTCCAACAAAAGCCATCAGCCTAATATAGCACCGGGGTTCTAGTCAGAATGGACAGCAGCCATTCAGCAGGCAAAAGGCAGTACCACTACTGGTAGATCATGCAGCAGTAAACACCTGCTGTCTTGGCCGCCCTACATCGTATCAGAGGGATAAATTCTTGAAGAACAAGGCTGAACAAGTGCACAACTCGCAGGCAAAAGGCAGAGAGGCAGAACTGCAGACCATAGACATGCGGCTTTTGGACAGCCATTTTCGCATTACCGTCGCAGCGCAGCCTGGTGCAGAGGAGCTGCAACGATGCTTCTCTTGTGGGATCTGTACAGGAAGCTGCCCAGTAAGTGAAATCAATGCTCGCTTCAGCCCCAGCAGGATAATGCGCATGATCATGTTGGGAATGCGGCAGGCGGTTCTCGCAGGCGATGAGATCTGGTACTGCGTCCAATGTTTCAGCTGCTCTTTCCACTGTCCACAGGAGGTCCACTTTGCCGAGGTAATCAAAGGCTTGCGTCGGCTGTCTGTTGCTGACGGCCATGTGACCTCATCGTTTGCGGAGGCAGTCGACAACGCAGGACGGCTGCTGCAGAAGTTGAGAGTGCGACTGCTGGAAAAGCTTCTTGAAGCGAAACAGAGCGAAGAAATGCCGGAGCTCGACTCTCTCCTGCGGCAGATTGTTGATGCAGACCTCCACATCAAATGAAGCAGTTGAGGCGCATTTAGTTCATCCGCCGCTCACTGCTGCTCATAGGGCAAGCCATATAGAATTTGCTTGGCTGCTTTGTAAGTTGTCAAGCTGACGCTGTCAGGCTGCTTGTGTTGCCAGGCCAGAATTCACTATAGGAAAACAGGGTGACATGGCCACAGAAAGTAGAAAAAATAATGCCATAGGGGCGGTCCTGGTTATAGGTGGCGGCATCAGTGGCGTGCAGGCGGCTCTCGATCTAGCCACCTCCGGTTTCAAGACTTATCTCGTTGAATATTCGCCCACGGTCGGTGGCAAAATGGCCCAACTGGACAAGACCTTCCCTACCAATGACTGTTCTACTTGCATCCTCGCTCCCAAGCTGGGGGATCTGGCGAGACACCCGGATATCCACTTGCTCACCATGTGTGAAGTAATAAGGGTTAGCGGCCAAGTGGGCAATTTCTCTGTAAGCCTGCTCAAGAGACCTCGCTTCGTGGATCTGGAGCGCTGTACAGCCTGCGGCACCTGTGCCAGCAAATGTCCAAAAAAGACGGTGGATACTTACAACCAGGGATTGTCTGAACGAAAAGCAATCTACCTGCCATATCCTCAGGCGGTGCCGCAAAAATATGTCATTGATGCCAGCCAGTGCCTCTATTTCACCAAAGGCAAGTGTCGTGTCTGTGAAAAGGTCTGTCCGGCACAGGCCATTAGTTTTTCACAGCAGCCAGAGGTGCTCGAACTGCAGGTGGGAGCAATTATTGCCGCACCTGGTTTTGCGCCCTTCGATCCTCTCAGCGCCTCAGATACCTATGGCTATGGCAAGTTCGCCAATGTCATCACCTCCCTGCAATTCGAACGAATTCTCTCAGCCTCGGGGCCATACCAGGGGGAACTCAGGCGACCTTCGGATGGCAAACCGCCCGAGCAGATTGCCTTTATCCAATGCGTAGGATCAAGGGATCTGCTCTGTGGTCGTGGCTACTGCTCCGCAGTCTGCTGTATGGCTGCAGTGAAAGAGGCCGTGGTTGCCCATGAACATCTGACAGAGGGTGTGGTTACCACCATTTTTTTTATGGATATAAGGGCTCAGGGCAAGGGCTACGAGCAATATGTGGCTGCAGCAAAGCAGCAGTACGACGTCAAGTGTCTCTTTGGCAAGGTTGCTGCTGTAGAAGAGCTGGACAACTGCCGCCTCCGGCTGCACCATACGAACGAACACGGCCAGCACAGCTACCATGACTTTGACCTAGTGATTCTGTCGGTGGGCATGGGATTGTCGCCGCAGGCAGACAGGCTTGCTGCCGTCCTCGGGTTACCACTGGAAAACAACGGTTTTTGCAGGACATCTCTCAGCGCGCCAACCGCCACCACTAGGGAGGGCATTCTCGCTTGCGGAGCCTTTCTCGGGCCAAGGGACATTGCCGACTCGGTGCTCTCGGCTGGTGCCGCAGCCTGCCAAGCATCAGCTCACCTTGGAGCGCAACGATATAGCCTCACTGAGCAGCGCAGTTATCCTGAAGAACGACATGTTAGTGGCAGTGAGCTCAGAGTGGGGGTCTTCGTCTGCCGCTGCGGTTTCAACATTGCTCAAAATGTGGATGTGGCTGAAGTGGCCAGCTACGCTCGCTCCCTTGCCTCTGTGATACATGCAGAAGAAACCCTCTTTGCCTGCGCCGCTGACTCCTGCGACAACATGGTTGCCATAATTGTCCAGAGGAACTTGAACAGGGTTGTTGTAGCCTCGTGTACGCCTCGAACGCATGCCCCCCTGTTTCGGGAGACCATACGGCAGGCAGGCCTGAATGATGCATATCTGGAAATGGCCAACATTCGTGAGCAGTGCTCCTGGGTGCATCAACAGAACCCGGAGGTGGCCACCACCAAAGCCAAGGCTCTAGTGCGTATGGCGGTGGCAAGAGTATCCCGGGCCAGTCCTCTTCATGTGGAAAGTGTTGTTGTGCAGCCAAGGGCTCTGGTGATTGGCGGAGGTCTTGCTGGCATGCGGGCCTGCCTGGCTGTAGCGGAACAGGGCTACCAGTGCTTCCTGGTGGAAAAGACACAGCAGCTGGGAGGCAGTCTTCGTCACTTGCGGCACACTCTCGAAGGTGAAGATCCTGCAAGAATTCTGCGAACAAGCATCAGCAAGATCAAGAGACATCCTCTGATCAAGACATATCTGGGAGCTGAAATTCGCAGTGTCCATGGTCAGGTGGGTGATTTCCATACCACCATTGTCCAGCAAGCCCCTAGTGGTGGGAAGACTCAAGTCCTGCGACACGGGGCAATCGTGGTTGCTACCGGGGCCCGGGAATTCAAACCAGATGGTCTGTTTTTCTACGGCGAAGACCCACGCGTAGTTACCCAGCTGGAACTGGAGTCTCTCATTGCTGAGAACCATTCTCTACTCCAGAGGGTAGGGGCAGTGGTGATGCTGCAGTGCGTCGGTTCTAGAACTGAAGAAAGACCTTACTGTAGTCGACTATGCTGTAATGAAGCCGTCAAGAATGCACTCCTTCTGAAGGAGAAGTATCCCGGCGTGGAAGTCTGCATCCTGCACCGCGACATAAGAACTTATGGGCTACGGGAAGAATATTACCAGCGCGCCAGAGAACTGGGTGTCCTTTTCAGCCGCTACCAGGAGGACAACCCACCCGTAGTTCGGCTGCTGCATGACAGGTATGGGGCCCATATCGTAGTTGAGGTCATAGAGCCGCTCCTGGGCAGCGTGCTTTCCCTGCGCCCCGATCTGCTGGTACTCAGTACCGCCATCGTTCCTCCTGCAACAAATGAAGACCTTGCCAGCATTCTGAAGATTCCACTCGATGCCGACGGCTTTTTTCTCGAGGCGCATGCCAAGCTGCGGCCTGCTGATTTTGCCTCTGAAGGCATTTTTCTCTGTGGCATGGCCCATTACCCGAAACCAATCGATGAAGCAATCCTGCAGGCAGAGGCCGCGGCTCTCCGGACGGTCTCCATTCTGGCTCGAGAAAAGATACCTGCTGGCCGAGAAGTGGCTCAGGTGGATGAAAGCCGCTGCCAGAGCTGCCTCACTTGCCTGCGCGTCTGTCCATTTCAAGTGCCGATTATTGGAAATTCGGGCAAGGCAACGATAAACGCGGTGGCCTGTCAGGGGTGTGGTGTATGCGTGGCTGAATGCCCCGCAGCTGCAATCAAGATGGAGTCTTGCAGCGATTCGCAGTTGCTGGAAACACTCGGCGCCCTCTACTCGTAGCCGAATGGGCTTGCTGCTGTCCCGGCTTTCCTTGCCAGAATAGTGCTCGCAACACGGGCCGCCCTTGGCTGTTGCTGGCGCCTCTATTATTGTTCCTCTTCTCCCTTTCTCAGCTTGAGCACCACCTCATTGGTTACCAGACGATTTTCAATGGGATCGCGCCTGTACTCTTCCACCACGATTCTATCCGGAAGAATTTTCTTGACCACGCCGTCATTCTGGCCCACATAGGTTCCCACCGCAAGCACATATCCCTTGCCGGTGGCATCCTGCACCAGGGCCTTGCTGCCCATCTCTCCCCACACTATGGCCTTGAGGCCGCTCTGAATCTCGCTCAAGGGCATTTTCTGCAAGGGAGTCAGTGGCCTCTTCTTGACTTTCGGTGCCACTGCAGTTTCAGCTCGTCGGGCAACAATGAACGGTTTGAATGGATCAGGACGCCCCTTGGGGCTGTACTGCCAGCCAGTCTGAATTGTCGTCAGAGAACCGCTGCCCAGGCTGGTGGCGGCGGCTCCTGAAGACTTGCCTGCTTTCGCTACGGCAACCGATTTTTTTGCCGCCAGCCTCACCGGAGGTTTGCCGCGCTCGGGATACCGCAGTCGATATGTCTTTTGATCCAGGGCCACATACCGCAGTTTCTTTGCCACAGCCTGGTTATATGTGGCCTCGTCGAGGTATTTTCCCTTGAGTTCAGCAAGACCCTGGGGTACTTTGCCATGCTTTTTCAGATAGCGATGAACCGCCTTGCCCACCTTGGCCTTCAGCGCCAGGTTCGGGTCCAGTTTGGCAATATCCAGGGGCTTGCCCGTGGGCCTGCTCTCATTGGCAATCTTGGCGGAATGCCAGATGTACACACCCACCAGACCCAGGAGAATGACAGCGAGTACGACGACCCTTTTCTCTTTCATCCCGTCCCCCTATTTTTGGGTGGAAGCAGAGCCTGAATTGCATTTACTTCAATTACAAATTACATCTATAGCGGATTAGCAAAATTTATGCAACATGCTTAAAAAAAGAAAGAAATGCGCGCGAGGTGTATTGCTGCTCACGGCTTTTGCAAGTGCAGAAGCAATGAACCTAACTCTTGGGCACAGTTCACAAGCTAAGGAAAGGGTATTCTTCTTGCCAAGCTCTTTACCGAGGTAGTTGTACTATAGGCCAACAGTCCCCCTGTATGCCGGATTATCCAATATCATATCAGACGGGTTGCCTGCACCGTCAGTGGTAAAGGCACACGATTCTCCCGGTACCCAGAAGTAATAACCGGTATCTCCTGCTTCATGGGCAAAGAAGAAGAGCCACCTGTCGTTGCCATCATTGCTCACATCAAAAAATATGGTACTGTCCAGCTCGAAGTCTCCATAACCGGGGCCAAGACTGCCTAAATTGCCCCCGTTGCCGCTGTCTCCCGCACTTGGCTCGTCTGTGGAAGCCTTGGTAAGCACATTTCGTGTCAAGGTAAGGACGCTGGCGTTGAACGCTTTGGCCCGATTATATTTATAGGCTTGCATACCTATGGTGGCCAGAATGGCTATGATGCCAATGACGATGATGAGTTCAACGAGAGTAAAGCCGGCCTCCCTGCTGGCTTCTTGGGTCAACTGCCCGATTCTCATTTGCTTTTCCTCCTCTCGCCCCAAACGCGAATGTGCCCTGCTTTCTAAGTGCAGTTTCATGTCCTGTACACTACTTGGGCTGCATTTGCAAAAGGTTAGCAATCAAGATGCCAAAAAAGACCTCTCGGGCAATATATACCGTTTCTGCTTGAAATGACGCATCATTACAGTTGCTTTTAGATCGTACGGTTGTTCGCGACTGAGAACAAGAGCTCAGCGTACTCACCTTCAGCGGACACTTTTTGTCAGAGAGTACTCAAATGTGTCGCACTCCCCGTTTCCACATGGGCCCAGGTGTAATACGCAGATTCTTCGCCTCTTTGCCTCAAAGTGAAAGGAAAGAGCTGTCAGATATAAAGCCGCTCAGCTTCGTCCCTCTTGCTTGCCGCCAGGACACACTTCAGCGGCCTTTCTTGCCACCCTTCATTTTCTTGTATTTCTTGAACTCTGGGCAATTCCTACAAGAAAAACTGATCCAGTAATTCCTGACCGCCTCCTCCAAGCATTTCTGGTAGTGCGGGCAGTCAAAGTAGCGATGGGCATTTACGTTGCCGTACCTCAGTTCTTTCTGCAGTTCCTTTGCGGGGACGGCCATGTATTCCTCGCCTCCTCCATGTTCCGGGTTTTGCTGCCTCGGGGCAGCCCACCCTTTTGCTGTTCAGGGCACTGCCTGGATCTCACTGGGATCCTTTTTGTGTATTTTTATAACATATTTAGAACCTTCTGGAAAGCATTATCTACACGCCAAGCGGTTCACTTTCTTGGGCCTCTTTGTTTGCATTGTCCTTGTGTTCTGCCCGGTTTTGCGCTTAAATGAAATGCTCGTCTAGGAGAAACCACTGGGTCTACCAGCCCGCAGGTCTGCTGAGCCTGGATGTTTTCTGCAATGGTCTGAGGCAAAGGAGATGAGCACTCACCCGGGAATGTATTGAGGGTTGGAGAGAGAGATGAAAATTGCTTATTTGACCATGGAGATCGGCTTGAATGAAAACATCCCTACCTACAGCGGCGGTCTCGGTATTCTCGCGGGCGACCACATAAAATCTGCAGCAGACCTGGGGGTGCCACTGGTGGCCGTGACGCTTCTCTACAAGCGCGGCTATTTTGTTCAGAATATCAGTCCCATGGGTTGGCAGGAGGAATTGTATCCGTATTTTGATCCTCGGGCCTTTATGGAGCCCCTTCCGCTGAAAGTCAAGGTTCCCATAAACGGCAGACAGGTGAAGGTGGGAGTCTGGAAATATAGCTATCACGGCCTCAAAGGCAAGGTTCCCATATATTTTCTGGATGCAGACCTCGAAGACAACACTCCTGACGATAGACTTATCACCCAGTATCTCTATGGCGGCGACCAGCACACCCGCATCTGTCAGGAGGCGATCCTCGGTATCGGCGGCTACCAGGCGCTGAAGCGGCTGGAAGACAACATCACCACCTACCATATCAATGAAGGCCACTCGGCTTTTGTAACCCTTTCCCTCTACCACGACTGCAGGGGAGAGCTGGAGCGGGTTAAAGAAATGTGTGTCTTTACTACGCACACGCCAGTACCTGCAGGTCACGATGTCTTTGCCTATGATCTGGCAGAGGATGTTCTCGGAACGTTCCTGCCGAAGGAAATTCGTGAGCTAGCTGGCAAAGAGGGCCTCAACATGACCAGACTGGCTCTCAACTTGAGCCGCGCCTGTAATGGAGTGAGCGAGCTTCATGGGCAGGTCACCCGCCAGATGTTTCCAGGCTACGACATAGGCCACATAACCAACGGAGTGCACCACCTCACCTGGACCGGCCCTGAATATGCCTCTCTGTACGACCAATTTCTCCCTCACTGGAGGAGTTATCCGGAGGTACTTGGCAGTGCCTTTCAGATACCAGATGAACTGCTTGTGGAGGCGAAATTGTCTGCCAAGAGCCGCCTCATTCGCTACGTCAATGCAACCACCAATGCTGGCTTTTCTGAAGAATTCCTTACGGTAGGATTTGCGCGGCGGGCAGCCAGCTACAAAAGAGCAACTCTCTTTTTTACCGACATGGAAAGGCTGTTCAATCTCACCAGGAACCGGGTGCAGTTCATCTTTGCCGGCAAAGCGCACCCGCAAGATGAAGCCGGCAAGAAGCTCATTCAGGACATCGTTCGTACAACCCAACGCTACGAGGGTAGACTCCGCCTGGTGTATCTGATGAACTACAACATGTGGCAGGCGGCCTTTCTGACCCAAGGAGTGGATCTCTGGCTGAACAATCCGCGTCGGCCCAGAGAGGCCTCAGGCACCAGCGGCATGAAAGTGACTTTCAATGGCGGTATAAACATGAGTGTACTGGACGGCTGGTGGAGGGAGGCCTGCAGAAACCGGGTCAATGGCTGGGCCATTGGCGACGATGAGGAAACCTCGGACGAGGAGACAGCAGCAGATTTCTATGCAGTCCTGGAAGAGGCAGTGACAACCTACTATGCCAATCGGCGCCAGTGGGTTCGCATGATGAAGGCCTCCATTTCTGACTGCGCCTCTCGCTTCAATACCCAGAGGATGGTGCAGGAGTACCTGGACAAATACTACCGTTGACCGAGATGGCCGTGCAGAGCTTTTTTGGAACTGCTGGCGGCCTGCATATCTTTCAGCTGCTCGAGGCCCCTGACAGCCTGGGTGGCCGCTGGGGTGAGCAATGGCCCAATATGACTTCGAAGCCTGTGTGATCGGCTCGGGAACCGGCATACCCTCGGCAAGGCGGAGATCCCCGGCCCTGCTGGTGCGCTGGGCCAACCAGCTGCATCTCTTCGACTGCGGCGCTGGAACCAGCAGAGCTATGGCTGAAGCCAATCTCGATGTCCACCAGGTAGATTGGCTGTGGCTCACTCATTTCCATCCGGATCACACTGGGGACCTGGGTCCGCTGCTCTTTGCTGCCAGATCCCCTCTCTACGGCAGGCGGAAGACCCTCCATATTGGAGGTGCAGTCGGCCTGCGAAGTTTCTACAGAAAACTCAAGGACCTGTACGGCCGCTGGGTGCAATTGGCTCCAGGCCTCTTGCAGTTCTACGAGATTGAGCCGAGCACGCCAGCCACCCTCAATCTGGGGCCAGGCAAAATTACCTTTTTTGCCATGAATCACACCGAGGCAAGCATAGGCTATCGCCTGGAAACAGCCAACGGCAAGATATTATGCTACTCAGGTGACACCGACTACTGTGCCAATGCAGTTCAGCTGGCCAGCAATGCTGACCTCTTTTTCTGTGAGTGCTCTTTCCCGGAGCACCACAGGGTGGAGGGGCATCTCACTCCAAGGCTGGCAGGACGAATCGCCCGCGAGGCAAACTGCAAGAGGCTCGTCCTGCTCCATTGCTATCCCATCTGTGATGAGACAGACATTGCTGGCAGTTGCCGCCTGGAATATGAGGGGCCGGTAACCGTGGCTGAAGACCTCACGTGGTTTCTGCTTTGAGTCGGCTCTGCCTTCGTTGCCAGGGCACTGTCTTCCAGCGTACAGTACGACAGAGAAGCGGCAGGAGGCTGACTATGGCAACAAGCCAACAGAGCATGCCGAGGGCAATCAGCAGCTTGCCCAGGGCGGTATATGTCTGCACTTCCACAAAAGGCGCCATTTTCAAGGAGAGCATCTCTTTTTGGAAGGCATAATTGCGCAGGGCATGACCGAGATACCCAGACAGAGCACTGACAAGCAGAAACCCTAGCTCCTTATTTGCTCTTATGTGTGGAGACTGCATGACTCTGCTCCTTGTAACTCAGGGTCCAGGTACTGCGTGTATTTCTCAGAGATGCAACCGGGGGGCCATGGCGTCGATTTCTCGAACTCTATTGTCAGAGCAAGGCTATCTCTTGGTAATTACGATGATTGCTATGGGATGCAAAGGGAAAGTGGAATGTCTCTTGGGCCTTGAGGGTAACAACTGGTAGTATACTAAAATCTACTTGAAGTATCCACAACTGGAGAAAAGTAGTCATTTATATACTAATGTGGCGGCTCTTTTCTCTTGCCATGACTGGTAGAGAAGTAAAAAGCCACAATGGCAATAAGCACATAGGCACTTATGACAAGAATAGCAATGAACATCCACACCATGACAATACCTCGCAACCATAGGAAATAAGCAAGCGCTATGCCGGAGAGCACCACACAATATGTCCTGAGCCCCATGGAGAAGAAAGCGGCTGCCCTAGCTCTTCAGGATATGCCGGCAGAGCTGGTTGTGAAAGTAAAGAAAAGTGAACATCCACTTTCAGATGCGCTTGCTGCTTTCATGAGGGAACTTGCTGCGGCAACCCATAACTGCAAGCCCTTGTACCTAACGAGCAGTGGCCGCCAACCACCAAGCATTGAACTCAAGGCTAATCTTCATTTTTTTGTCATCCCTGTAGGTGCTGAGCTTGAGCCATTCCTCCAGACCCTGGTAATGGTTGCCTCTGGCGAGTATCCACTTTCAAAGAAAAGCGCCAGAGATCTGCAAAATTTTATGCGTCCAACACAGATCGAAGCTCTGATCAGTAGTCAGTGTCCACACTGTCCGCAAGTGGTCAAAGTTGTTGGTCGTCTGGCTGTGGCAAGCAACTATTTTCTGGTACGGGTTATCGACGTTCAGCTTTTCCCCGAACTTGTTGGCCGGTACAATATTCGTTCTTTGCCCACTGTGATAATCGATGGCGAGGAACAACTACTGGGGACAGTGTCCGAAGATGTACTCCTGGACAGAGTGCTCGGTTCTTCTCCCTCTATCTGGAGCGCTGGGACTTTCAAATATGCCCTGAAACAGGGCGATGCCGACAAGCTTGCCCGAGTCCTGCTCGCTGAGGGAGAAATTCCACCAGATGCCCTGCAATTACTTGGTGATCCCGAGTGGCCTGTGCGGCTTGGCATGATGGTGGTACTGGAAGAAATTGCCGCACGCGACATTGAACTTGGCCGCAGAGCAGTGCCATATCTTCTGGAACTTGTCAGCCATCGCGATTCGAATCTCAGAGGTGACGCGGCCTATCTTCTGGGCTTGATCGGTGACCGGAGCGTGTCGGCGAAGCTTGCAGAAGTAGCGCTCGATGAGAATGAAGAGGTAGCTGCTGCGGCGCGAGAGGCATTGAAGCGCATCAGCCTGAGGGGGGAGAAAGAGGCTTCTTGTTAGGAGCCACTGGTAGCCAGATAGTGAAGCGGCTTCCTTGGCCCGGACTCGATTCAACTTCCAGGCGGCCGCCGTGTTCGTCCACCACCTTCTTGGTTACAGCCAGACCCAGACCTGTTCCCTTGTTTCCCTTGGTGCTGAAGAAGACGTCAAAAATGCGCCTTTTTGTCTCCTCTGACATGCCGTGGCCGTTGTCCGCAACTGAGATCTCTATTGCCTTGTCAGCATGTCTTTTTGTGCTCAGAGTCACCCGTCCACCACTTTCATCAATGGCGTCCATGGCATTGCTGAGCAGATTGAGCAGACAGCGGTGCAGTCCCTGTGGATCAGCCTGGATCTGTCGAACGTCTGGGTCCAGATTGACAACGAGTTCCGCGTTCTTGGCCTGAAAACGATCCTCACACAGTTCAACTATTTCGCCACAGATCTCGTTGACCAGGCAAGGTTGCGGCTCAACCTTTCTCTCCTTCGAGTAGGTGAGCATGTCGAGGACCAGATTGCTGATGCGCTGGTTGCTGCGGCGCAAGATCTGCCAGACTCTCGCTATAGTCTCCAGATCTTCGGCGTCCAGCCCCCTTTCCATGACCGAGGCTGAAACTTCCATGGAGGCAAGGATGTTCTTGATGTAATGCGACAGCCCTGAAATGGCCTGCCCCACGGCAGCCAGCCGTTCGTTCTGAAGTTTCTCTCTGTAGAGCAGAACATTTTCTACGGCAATACCAGCGGCATTGCCTATGGCATCGAGCAGCTGCAATTGCTCCTGACTGAACTCTGCCACGCTGGTGCTGGTATCCACATGAATGATGCCGACTATTCTGTCGCGGCCGCGCAGGGGGGAACACATGGCCGAGCGAATCTTATGAAGCACCACGCTTTTGGCCAGGCCGAACTGGGCATCGGACATGGCATCTGCAATCAGAACCGACTCCCTCTTGCTGAGCACATGATCGATGATATGCTTGCTGATGCTCACCTTGCGCTCCAGGCCGCGCTTGTTTTGCCAGCGGGAAGCCTTTATCTCCAGCTGCTCACTGTCAGGCTCGAACAGGAGAATATGGGCCCGCTCGGGTCGAATAGTGGCAAAGACCTCATCGAGAATGTTGGCGAGAAGCTGGTCTAGATCAACAGTGGAACTCGCCAGGCGAATGACCCGATACATGGCTCGCAGGCTTGCATGGCTCTGAGCGATGGTCTGGTTGAAGTCTGCCGCACTCAACGTTGTGGTTATGCTCATCATGGAGGTGAGATGCTTGTCCTGTTGCAGGGGTGAGTTCTGTTCATAAAGAGATATGGCAGGGGTTGGCTGGCATGTGGAGAGAACGGCCGCCGGGGAAGTAGTTTTCCTTTGTTGCGGTGGCGCTGCCCGACGAAGAGTGAGTTCGGTTTGCCCCAGCACCAGCAGGTCACCCACTCGGAGAACCTGGGTCGTGATTTTCTCTTTGTTCACAAATGTGCCATTACGACTGTCAAGGTCTTCGAGAAGAAAAGAATCTTTGTGCAATACTATTCGGGCATGCAGCCTGGAGATTTCTTTGTCGTCAAGAGTAATGTGACAGGAAGGGTCGCGGCCAATGACAACTCTGGCCTCCTGAAGTGGAAAAACTCTCCCCTTTTCGACTCCAGAAAGAACTAGCAACTCACAGTCTGCCATTTTACAGGGAGCCCTCCGACTTTTTCTCTTTTTCTGGCGGCCACCAACCATTTATCCAACAGGTAGCCTCTATTACAGGCATGAGCCCCACGGCAGTTCAATAGAGCAAACGATGTGTCAAAACTAACAATCAAGCAAGTCGAAGCCACAGCACACAACCACTGCGTGAGAAGCCGGTGTCATACCAGTGGGCAGTGGATCATATAACAGAACTGAATCTTAGTATTGATGCCCCTTGCAGAAAAACGGTTCACAATGTCGCCGTAGCAACTGGGCAGCTGCCGTTTACTTCTCGTGCAGTTTCTGTTAAATATGTGGAGTAGCGGCCGCAAAGCAAAGCTGCGTGTTGTCTGAACTAATATCGAGACGCCGCCATTTCCTGCAGCCAAAGATCACTGTACAGAAGGGCCTACTTTGCTGCCCTTCTGCCGGTGCCTTTTAATGAATTGCCGCACAGCGTATTTTATTTCATGAATCGTGCCATAACTGGTATGGTCTGCAGGCAATTGTGCCAATACATGTAGGAAAGGGACCAGCAGAGGCAACAACTTACAATGTGTCCAGGCATACATCCCGGGGAGACAGGAGGGCGAACATGGAGCTTCTTGCACTGATCAAAGCACGAAGGAGTATACGGCGTTTTCAAAGTAAAGAGATTCCGCAGGATGATCTACAGCACATATTGGAAGCCGTGCAGTGGGCGCCATCCTGGGCCAATACCCAGTGCTGGGAAATCATTGTGGTACAAAAACCTGAACTCAAACAGCAGCTCAGAGAAACCCTCGGCAAAGGAAATCCAGCTGCCAAAGGTATGGTGGAGGCGCCGCTGGTGCTCGTCCTGTGTGCCAGGTTGAAAACATCCGGCTACTACAAGGGGGAGGTAACCACCAAGTTCGGCGACTGGTTCATGTACGACCTCGGCATCGCCACCCAGAATCTCTGCCTTATGGCTCACAGTGTTGGCCTGGGTACGGTAGTAGTGGGCCTCTTCGACCACGACAAGGCTGCAAGTCTGCTGGATGTGCCTGCAGGATACGAGGTGGTAACCATGATTCCCCTGGGTTATCCTGCTGCGGAATCCAAAGCGCCCAAGCGTCGCGAGATCAGCGACTTTGTGCACCACGAGAGGTTCTGAGCTAGAAGGGCGCGGCCGTCGGCAACAGCCACCAAGAGCGCTCGCATCTTTGACGCAGCTCAGCGCCCGCTAGGAACACTACCTGACAAAGGGGTTATATCTCCTCTCCTCGCCTATGGTAGAGGTGGGCGCAGGGCCATAATTGTGGCCGGGCAGCACCACGGTCTCCTCTGGCAAGGTCATGAGCTTCTCCTTGATAGAGTTGATGAGCAGCTCCATTGAGCCGCCGGGCAGATCAGTGCGGCCGATGCCTCCCACAAACAGAGTATCACCGGTAAAAACCCGGCCGTCTGTCAGGAGACACATGCCGCCGGGGGTGTGCCCCGGGGTGTGCAGCACCGAGAGTTGTTGCTCGCCGAACTCAATAGTTTCTCCTTCTTCCACGGTCCTGTCAGGAGGCGGCGAAGCCTCGCAGCGAAACATCTGGAGTATGAAGGGTGACGGATTGGCCAACCGTTGCGCATCTGCCGAGTGGATGACTATGCGAGCCCCAGTGAGCTCTTTCATCAACCGGTTGCCGCCGGTATGGTCGGCGTGGCAGTGAGTATTGACAATGTATTTTATCTTTTTGATTCCTCTGTCTTTTGCTATCTCCAGAAGGCGTTGCACCTCGTCAGCTGGATCGACAACAATTCCCTCGCCACTCTTTTCGCAGCCCACAATATAGGCAAAAACTGCAAAATTTCCCACCTGTACCTGTTCAATGATCATCTCTGTTTCCCTTTCGCTTTCTTTGTTTGTAATTCGAACGCTGCCCAAATTATCGAGCATAAATTTTTATTATAACTGTGCAGCAATTAAAATTGTAGAGCAAACCCAGCCCTTCATCTGAAAAGTTCACCTCTGATCTGCAATTCACTCAGCTGAAAAAGCTGCCGCACTCTCTTTACTCTCTCTCGTTGAGCCGAATATGCAGGCTTTTCTGACATCAGAGCCCATGCTGCTGTTCTGAGAGCAAAGCTTGACTTCCGGTCCTTGCGGGCTAGAATGGGCAAGACTCTCACAACAATTCCTGACAGTGTCTTCGGATGTTGGGCGATCTTGATTGCCTCCTGGATCAAGACTGTTCATTGGAGCAAGTATGACCTCTCAGACCCTTCCCGCAGGAAAACTCAGAGCAGAGACCTTGGACGAGCTGTTGCAACATACCTCTTCTGATCCTAACATCCTGCTGGGCCCGGCAATTGGAGAAGACGCGGCCGTGGTCGACTTCCATGGCCGCTATCTGGTGGTCAGTACGGATCCCATCACCTTTGCCACGGACCAGTGTGGCTGGTATGCGGTCTGGGTAAACGCCAATGATATAGCAGCATGCGGGGGGACGCCTCGTTACTTTTCTGCCTCTGTTGTCCTGCCGCATGGCCCCACGAGCCTGGACGATATAAAAAAGCTCTTTATGGAAATTGAACAGGCCTGCCAGCAGCTGGGCATCTTGTGGATTGGCGGTCATACTGAAATAAGTCCCACGGTGACCACTCCCCTGGTGGCCGGTCAGATGATTGGCGAGGTGGCCCCAGAAGAGTTGTGCCGCTCCGCGGATGCTCAGCCCGGAGATGCCCTCGTCCTGGTCAAGACAGCAGCCATAGAAGCAACAGCTATTATTGCCAGGGAAAAGGCCAGGCAAGTAACAGCTGCCTTTGGCAGAGAAACCACAGAAAGGTGCCAGAGATTTCTCTTCGAGCCCGGCATCAGCATTGTGGCCCAGGCAGCCATGGCCCGCGGCTTTGCCGTCCATGCAATGCACGATCCCACAGAAGGAGGGGTCATTACGGCAATTCGAGAGATTTGCCTGGCCTCCCGCTGTGGCGTGGTGGTGGACGAGAAGGCGATCCAGATACTGCCGGAGACGGCTGCCCTCTGCAGGCATTTCAACATAGACCCTCTGGGCGCCATATCTTCCGGCGCACTCCTGCTTACTCTTGCAGAGGAGAATGCTGCGCGCCTCCTCAGTCACTACCAGAAGCACACCGTTCCTGCAGCAGTGATCGGCACGATGGTGCCCAGAGAAAATGGCATGACCTTGCGAAAACAAGACGGCAAAATCACACCCCTGCCTTTGTTCGACGTGGATGAAATTGTCAAACTCTTTGCCTGAAATGATGCCGGCCATGTATCCCCAGATTGCCACTTTTTTCCGGCAGAATCCTTGCTTGCACCTCCTGGAAAAGTTTCTCCCCATGGGCATTAGCAGCAATCTGCTTTCTTGTGCGCCGTTGTCTGGGACTGCAGCCACTGCTCAGCAACAATTCTGTATCCAACAGAGCACTTTCTTCTCAACGTTCCCCTCTATGGTATACTTTTATATATCATTCATTTTCTCGATTTCCCTGCAGTTTCAAGCAGTTACAATCTGGCATTTCTCTTGCTCTTCTTGTTGCCGTCATGTCACAGGAAACAAGCTGAATTCAATATTCACTCAGGCAGAGCACTAGCAAGATCGAAGTGGTTTCTGCGCACCACAGAGGGGAGAGAACCATGGATGATAGAAAAGCAATACAGCTGCCGGTCTTCTACAACAAAGGGGGAAAGAAGATAAAAGCCCTCGGCAGCCGCTTTTCAGAGAAAGGTTGCTTTGTGGTCACCAAAGTTCCCCACATCTCGGGCACCACGTTTTCCCTGAAAATCACCAATCCTCGGACAAAACAGGATATATGCCTGGACAGTTCAGTGGTCATGCGCACTCGAAACAAATATGACAACAGTTGGGGCATGGTCCTGCGTTTCATGAACGTGGGCAGCAGCCACAAAGACAAGATCCAGGAGGTATTGGCTGAAAACAGCACCTCAGGCAACTCAAACCGGCAGGCAGGCTACCTGAAGACCCATGTGGGTCAGGCAATTCTCAAATATTTCAGCTATAAGAAAAATACCCTGTAGTAAGAAGTCTCGTCAAAGCTGTCGCTGGCAGTTGCCGCTCTGAGGACTATTGCTGCCAGGGATTCTCTGTATAGTGCGGCCATCTAATCATGGCACTCTTGGCCGCCCCGGTGCAGCAGAGACCATTCGGTGGATGCTCCCTGCTGATTGGCAGCAAGCTATGCTGAAAATGACAGCGGCACTGATATCTGCCCATGTGTCTCGAAAGGTTTCTATTTTCTGCCACTACTCATCGATCTCTCGCTCTGCTGTTTTGCAACAGGCAGATGCCCAGCCAGGTAGCATACTACTATACTCTGCTATAGCAGCCTTCCTGGCAAAAGCCTTGCCGGTCTTTTCGGTAGAGAAACACGAGCCCTCCTCTCCACCCACAGTTCATGATATGATGGCAGACGCCGATTAGCAGGCGTCAGTCCACTTCATATGAGCCATGCCAGGCAAGACCGGGACAGGAGTCAAAAGGAGACGTGCTCCTTTTGTCAGCGACATGAATAAGAAACAACCACTGCTCTGGCTCCTCTGGATCTTGAGCATTTTTCTGAGCTGCAGTGACAGGGCGAGTGCTGGTGACTGGGCCTTAGCTCTCTATGGAGGCGTATTGCTGGAAGGCGAGCTTAACAATGCCACCATTGCCCACCAGGGATTTGAGGACTCTTATCTGCTGGCCCTGGCACTTACCAGAAAAGTCGCAACCTGGGAAAATATGATCGATTGGGAGGTTGAGGGGCAGAGTGTCAAACATTTTGCTGCTCAAAGCAACTGGGAATTCAATGGTCTTGTCGCAGTTCGCTGGCTGCTGTTTCCCTGGGATAGCTACCTCGATACCAGTTTTGCCTTTGGCGGCGGATTGTCTTATGCCACTGAGACTCCCAAAGTAGAAAAAGAAAATCATGACCCTGCAGCCAAATTTCTAAAATATCTGATGCTCGAACTGGCTTTTTCTCTGCCTGACTCCGAACGCTGGAGCCTGCTTGTCCGCATTCATCATCGTTCAGGGGCCTTTGGCCTGTTTCACGGCGTAACCGGGGCCTCGAATGCCCTGGCCTTTGGCGTCCGGTATTCATTCTAGTGCCCTGCTTTTACTGTCCATCTGGGAAAACGGGGCCAGATTAACCTTTGGCCTCTGTCAATCTGGAGAGCAATGTTACAGGGTTTCTCTGTAAAGTTGGCTTCTTGCTTCATCCTGGCTTTGGGCGTGCCAGCGGTTTGCCAGCCGATGCCAGAGAAAGGCCAGAACAAGGCCCCGGCCGATCCTGACTGACTGTAGTTATCCGCCCCTTGCGCCTGAAGGAGCAACTAGAACACGAGCGAGGGCGAGCAGTTGACAGCTGGCATGCCTGCTGCTAGAAGACAAAAGGCCATTTGCGCAGCAGTTATATTCGATATACCAGTAAAGCATCAGATTCCATGAGCTGGAGAAAAGAGGGTGGACTCGAACAAGGAGAAAGGAAAGATGAAAAGATGGCTATTTTGTGCTGTATACATTGTCTGCTTCCAATTTTTGTCTTTGAGTTCAGCTTTTGCTTTTCAGATGGCGGACTACTGGCCGATAACAGCTGGCAACCTACTGATTTTTGATAATGAGATCATGACCTTCAGTTCAAGTATGCAGAAATTTGGCCAATATAATGCTCGCAAGACGATACTGGGGGCTACTTTCTGTGAGGATCTTTGTGGGAACCACCTTTATCTTTATCTCGGCCCTGAGGGCCTTTTGGCCGTCGCCCTGTACAATGATGGCGGCACTATAGATGTTTCCGCAACTCCGGTTAAATTATTTTCGGCGGAAATGCAAATTGGCGACTCTGTGGTTTCCACTGTTCCGGCTGGAGTGATCGATTCAGATCAAATAACTTTCACAGCAACTCTATCCGGCAAAGAGACAGTAGCAGTCCCTGCCGGGACCTTCAAGGACACCCTGGTTCTGGTGTTACTGGTGGAAGATAGTCCCAGTTCCCATTACACTGAAAAACTATGGTTGGCTAAAGGCGTCGGGCCGGTAAAGATAGAAAGGGTCGATGAACCCTCGGCAGATAATGAAGGATGTCTTTTTACCTGCGGCTGTTTTAACAGGGATACAGAGCACATCGTCCAAAGAGAAATCAAACTGGAGGATTTTTTCAGTCAAAAAAAGGGAGTTGTTGTCGTTCCATTATTTTGAGGCAGAGAGGCGCCGGGACGCTCTTTTATAATTCAATAACTCAATCCATCAATACGTATTGATCATCTCTATAGTAGGGGATATTAGTCACAAGAGATATTTATTGCTTCTCAATATCTGCCAGTCCTGCCGCAGGCGGCACTCATGCCCGCAGGTCTTCTTGCGCAAGAAAGTGTTATTTATCGCCCTGCGCCCTAAAACCGGCGCCTCGTCCCCGCAGACAGCAGCAAGAACAGTTTGAGACAAAACCTCGGCAGGCTCGATATCTACTGCCCTGAGAAGAATCTTATAATTTTATGGTTATGGATGTCCCGTTTTCGCTCGAATAATACGGTTCCATTTTCGCATTTTTGACCTATAATAGATGGATGGCTAGCGCATGCAGGGGTAAATTTGTCTGAGTGGTGTGGAAGAGAGCAGCTTTCAATGGAACAGAGTGAAAAGACAATTGCCGAATATGTGGAGCTGGCTAGCGGTATGAGCGGACGGGAATTTATTGCGCACCACAACCACCCGGTACTTGTTGAAAAAGTTGGGGTTTTCCCCCACCAGTCCGACTCCCTCATGTCCGGCACAATGGTTCTGGAGGCGGACGCCCCCGTAGGCAAGCTGGTAGAAGATCTTGCTGCCCTGGACATGGGCGGCGCCAAGGTATTCCCCCTGAAGAAAAAACCGGGGTCTTTGGGCGAAGACATTTTTGTGGGCAGAGCACCCACTAATGACATTGTGCTGCCCAGTTCTTCGGTGTCGAAGTCGCATGCCAATTTTACCCCCACTTCGGAGGAGAGAGACTACGAACTGGTGGACATGTTTTCTTCAAATGGCACTTTTGTAAATGGAGAAAAAATCCACCCCTTCGAAAAACATCCGGTAAAGGACCACGACGAAATCAGCTTCGGCCCCGATTATGTGCTGATTTACTACTCTCCCAGAGGCTTTTATGAACTCCTGAGGAGTCTGCGAATGTGAGGGGGGGGCATCATAGCGTTTCGCAAGCAGAAACTTCATCCGGCTGCCAGCAATGTGGCAGCGGCGGTGGCCGCTTGTGCCGGGCCAGCAGCAGACGCAAGTGAAGTTGGATTTGAGAGGACCACCATGAAAACCGAAAAACAGATGAATGCCAGGAATATTTTGCAACTTTTGATTGTAGCCTGCAGCATCCTGGCTGCAGGCATGTGGTGTGTGGCGGTCCCGGCCCACGCTGCCGAAAACAACAGCTACCGGGCCGGCTATGTCATGGGGTACCAGGAGGAACCCGCAGCCAGGGCTGCAGACCCCACACTCACCTACGGCAAGTATGCGGTTCAGAGGCGGGAGGCCCTCAAGAAAGAAGGCAAAGTGCCCATCAGCTTCTACCGGGGGCTGAAAGACGGCTACCGGCATGCCATCAGAAAAAGAACTCCCAAGTTCACCATCGAAGACGTCCATCTGGATCAGCTGCCTCCATATCTCCGGCCCACGACAAGTACAGCCGAACCAGTCAAGGAGAAGAAATCCTCAACTGAATAAGCTCTTTTCTCATTCTAATCCTCGATAGTATTTGCCCATATTGCAAAAGGAGGGATACGTCATGGCCAAAGCATTCGTGCTCATTACTGCCGAACCCGGAGCAGACCGGGAGGTCGCCACCAAGGTCAAGGAAATCGCTGGAGTGGGAAATGTCTACCTGGTGGCTGGACTCTATGACATAGTTGCCGAGGTCGACGCTGCCGACGACAGCGCTCTGCTGGCGCTCGTCTATGACAAGATCAGGGTCATCGACGACATTCGAGAAACCCAGACCATGTTTTGTCTGCCAGTATGATGTAGCTGTTCACAGGGCGTTGCAGGTTGCTCCGAGAGCAAGCCACCCCAATCAGAGCAATGGGCCAGCATCAGGTTGGCCTGAGAAGCTGCTCCCAGCTGCAGCCCCGGCCTGACACAGACCTGCGAGCCGCTGCCTGGAAAACTTCCTGGCAGCGGCAGGGCAACTCTGGCGGGGCCGTTTGTCGATGGGTCATATTAAATGGTTTGCGCCCGGAGAGGCGACTTTGACTCCTGTGGAGGAGCGCCTCACTGCAGCTGCTTTGCCAGTGCAGCCACCCGCGCCCCCAGTTTCTCTCCGTTCTGCCGAGCGCTTGCGTCCGGGGCGCCCAGGCAGGCCACCCCATAATGGCCGGTGGCACTCATGGGGTCGCCCACGATTATCATGCCGTAGATGAGCATGGCCTGAATGATGGAAAGCATGGTGGTCTCCTTGCCTCCCGAGGCGTCCCCACCGGTGGCAAAGGCAGCACCTACCTTGTTCTCCATCTTCTTGCGCACGCCTACAAAATCATCAAAGATTTTTTTGAGTTCAGCAGCCATCACGCCAAAATACACGGGAGAGCCGGCAATCACCCCGGCTGAACCCACAAAATCGTCCTCGCTGACCTCCTCGGTGGATCTCAGCAAAGGCTGCACGCCATCAACAGAGGCCACCCCCTCGGCAATGGCCTCGGCCAGCTTCCTGGTATTGCCGCTTCGCGAGTAGTACAGGACCAGTATCTGCATATCCATCTCCTTCCCTAGCCTCAGTTGGGCAGTTGGCTTATCTGAGCACTCTTTCCGTCAACCGCCTGCAAGAATATCCCCCCCAGCCGCTGCCGCCAATATAAAATACTGCGCCCCGCCTTTCAACCGGCAAGCATCCGGCTGCCAACAAGAAAAACACTGGTGTCTCTCACGGCCAAGTGCTAAGATCATCGCCATTTTAGTCGACAGGTGGCAGCCCTGGCAAGACAGCCCTCTTTGTTGACCAGGGAACGAGAAGACAACTAGGCCGAGGCAGCCATGCTCTCGGCGGCTCCCCCGCAGCCTTCGTATGGATGTGAGAACCTATAAAGCTGACTCCCTGCTGATGCTCACCGCGATCATCTGGGGAGGAGCCTTTGTGGCCCAGAGAGTGGGCATGGATCACGTGGGCCCCCTTACTTTCAATGGCGTGCGCTTTGCTCTCGGTGCTCTCACTCTGATGCCGCTGGCCCTGCGCCAGAGCCCTGCCGCCAAGATGCCCGCAGAGCTGCTGCCGAGCTTCACCACCAGGCAGACTCTTCTGGGAGGAGCCCTGGCAGGAATAGCGCTTTTTGCTGGTGCCACCTTGCAGCAGGTGGGGCTGCTGTATACCACAGCTGGCAAGGCTGGCTTCATCACCGGGCTCTACGTGGTGATCGTGCCATTGCTGGGTATGATCTGGAGACAATGGCCTGGCTGGGGGGACTGGACCGGCGCCATTTTGGCCGCCGCAGGCCTCTATTTGCTCAGTGTGAGCGAGCAGTTCACTCTTGCTCCGGGAGATGCCTGGGAAGTGGCAGGTGCCTTCATGTGGGCTGCCCACATGTTGATAATCGGCTGGTTGTCCCCACGGGTAAATGGCATTCGCCTCGCCTGTGCCCAGTACATCGTCTGTTCCACTCTGAGTCTCCTGGTTGCCTGCTTTACAGAAGAGATCCTCCTGAGTGGCCTGCTGGCAGCCACCGTGCCAATTCTCTATGGCGGCGTCATGTCTGTTGGCATTGCCTATACCCTGCAGGTTGTGGCCCAGCGTGTGGCCCCACCCACTCATGCCGCCATAATCCTCAGCCTGGAAGCTGTTTTTGCCGCCCTGGCAGGCTGGCTTATCCTGGGTGAAACCCTCAGCCTCAGGGCCATGCTCGGCTGCGGCCTCATGCTCTCGGGGATGCTGGTGGCGCAGCTCTGGCGCTCTCCATCCCTTTGCTGCAGGGAGGACTGCAGTGAGAAGCCTACTCCGGAGCACTCCGAAAAGACTCACCGCAACTAGGCGGGTAGCGGTTCTTTGCCAGCTTCAGCCCCAGAGTTCTAGGGGCGTTATTTTCCTATCCACCTCTTGCAGAGCCAACTTTCCCAGATAGTCAAAAACCTCTGCACCTTCAAAGTCAGCTGACTCATCTCGCCTGGCGCAAGCAAGAATGCGCTCCTGGCTCGCAGGCTGCTGCGGAGAGAATGTACCTCGCAGCAAGCCAAGCCAGAATCCCTCTTCTTTGAACAATAACAAGTCCTCGAATGCTGTCTGGGGCATGCCATTGCCTTTGACCCTGGCAAACGTCTGAGTATCCCCGGGGACAAAAGATAGATTTACCGCCTGATAGCGCAGCAATTCAAAAAACAGATCAAAGGACTCCTGGATTTGCTCCATGTCCTGCTGCTCCAGAGCCCTGGATGCCTCTGCAACGAGCTCGGCAATGTCCTGCTGGCCATAGGTCAGGTCCAGGAGAGAAAAAACATTGTTGTACACCCGTTTGAGAGACTCTTTGCCCTTGCTGGCAATGACATCTTTGTCGTTGAGTATTTTCTTGATGTTGCTGATGCTGAACATCTCCTTCCAGTCCGGGCTCTTGCGCAGGGCAACATCGTCAATGGAAGTGCGATAGATGGCCAGCTCGTTGTCGAGGACGAGCACCTCTGGCTGTTCAGCCTCCCCGATGCGAACGTAAAGTTCCAGGTCTCTGGCTTTCTCCTGCTTGAACTGCGACATGGCCAACAGTTTCCTCATGAGATCCTTGTCAACCCGCCTCTGACTCGGGCCTTCCCTGATGGAGCTGTTGATCGCTTGCACAAGCCTATCCAGGCTGATCTTGGCCTTGAGATTCTCTTTGAATGACACGATGGCCTCCTCCTCGGCAGATAATTGCTGTTGTCAGTCATCATTTTCATTGTATGATAGGCGAAGCAATCTGAGAAGCGAATAACATGCTGGCTGCAAATTTATGAGGATGCCAGCAATGACAGATCTGCAAGGAACTGCGCATGACCGGGCCCACGATTGAATTGCTGCAGAACCCCATCCAGGAATATGACTGGGGTTCTACCACCGCCATCGCCGAGTTGCTCGGTCAGCCGACGCCCTCCCCTTCGCCGCAGGCGGAACTATGGATGGGGGCACATCCGCGGGCGCCATCCAGAATTCTCTGGCAAGGGAGTTGGCGGCCTCTGCCGGAGCTGATACAGGAGTATCCAGAAGAAATTCTGGGTCCGCGCACTGCCCAGAAATTCGCCGGGCAGCTGCCATTCTTGTTCAAAGTCCTTGCCGCTGCCAGACCGCTGTCTCTGCAAGCTCATCCCAACAAAGTCCAGGCAGAAGAGGGGTTTGCCAGGGAAAATAGCCGAGGAATCCCCCTGGACGCACCAGAACGCAATTACAAAGACAGCAACCACAAGCCGGAGATCATCTGTGCCCTCACAGACTTCTGGGGCTTGAACGGCTTTCGTCCCATCCCAGAGACGCTCAGGTGGCTGCACATTCTGGACATAGCCGGACTGCAACCGGCAGTGCAACGGTTGCAGCAGCAACCTGATCAGCAAGGATTGCGCCGGTTTCTCGAGGACTTGCTCACCATGAGCAGTCAACAAAGGCTTTCGGTTGTGGCAGAGATCAGCGAAGCAGTGAAGGAGCTTGACAGGAAGGTTCCAGAGTTTTACTGGGTCACAAAGCTGTTGCAGGACTATCCCCAGGACATAGGAGTCATAGCTCCCCTGTTTCTCAATCTAATTTGCTTGCAGCCGGGAGAAGCCATGTATCTGGCTGCCGGGGATCTGCACGCCTATCTGCAAGGAACCGGCATCGAATTGATGGCCAACTCCGACAACGTCTTGCGGGGCGGCCTCACCAGAAAACACGTGGATGTGGCGGAGCTTCTCACGGTGCTGAGCTTCCGTGAAAAAAAGCTGGCAATCCTCACCCCCCGACAGCTCCCTTCAGGAGAAAAGCTTTATGAGACCCCTGCGGAAGAATTCTCTCTGGCCGTAATTTCCGTCAGCCAGGAGAGCCCCTTCAGCAGCAGAGCCAATCGCAGCGTGGAAATCCTCATCTGCACTGCAGGAGACGCGTGGCTTACCGCTATGGACAGCGGCAAGAAAATTCATCTTCTCCGAGGCCGATCCGTTCTGGTGCCAGCTGTGGTCAAGGAGTATCACCTGAAGGGGAGGGCGGAAATCTACCGGGCAACCGTGCCCATCTAGCCGGGACTTTTCGGGCATCACCCGCCTGGTGTGGCTGGAGGGCTGGATATCTCTGTACTGCAGAGCTGCTCTAGCGCCAGGATGAGGGCCTGGGTGCCAAGCTTGCCGTGGCCCTGGGCCTTTACTGCCAGATAGAGCTGCTGGACCAGAGCCAGGCCCGGCAAGGAGAGTTGGAGGCGTCTGGCCTCTTCCAGGGCAATGGCCATATCCTTGACAAAGTGGTCCACAAAAAAACCGGGATCAAAGTCTCGACGCAGGATGCGCGGCGCCAGATTCGTCAGCATGCCGCAGGCGGCAGCGCCGCTGCTCACAGAACGCAGCATTTTTTCCAGATCGAGACCCGCCTTGTAGCCGTAGAGCAGACTCTCGCACACTCCAATCATGGTTCCGGCAATGACTATCTGATTGCACATCTTGGTGTGCTGACCTGCTCCGGGGCCGCCCTGATGGACAACCTGTTTTCCCATCACAGCGAGCAGAGGCCTGATGGCTTCCACCGCCTCCCGGTCCCCACCCACCATTATGGAAAGGGCAGCTTCCCTGGCGCCCACATCACCGCCCGATACAGGCGCATCTACTGCCTGTACGCCGGCGGCCTGCGCTCTCCGGTAAATCTCTCTGGCAAGCGATGGTGTGCTGGTGGTCATGTCTACCACAATACTGCCAGGCCGCGCTCCCGAGAGAATGCCGTGTTCTTCAAGGTAGACCTGCCTGACATCCTCGGGAAAACCCACCATGGTAAAGACGACAGTAGAATTGGCCGCCACCTCCCGGGGCGATTCCGCCCAGGAAGCTCCCTTATCGAGGAGAGGCTGCGCCTTTGCCCTGGTGCGATTGAACACGGTCAGGCGGTGGCCGTATCTCAGCAGATGGCTGCACATGGAAAGACCCACAATTCCCGTGCCAATCCAGCCAAGAGGTGCATCCGTACCGAAGCGCAGAGTTTTGCTGCTGGCAGTATTCATGACAACTGACTGGATACACTTAGAGTGGTGCTCTTGTCAACCGGCAAAAAGACCGCAACTCTTTCATCGCAGGCAGCAGCGACCACTTTCCTTCTTCGGGAAGCAAATCCAGTCTGTTCGCAGTTCCCATTGACAGCACTCCACATAGCTTGCTAAGCTGAAACACTATAATTTTACCAGGGATAATCAGCAGCAAAAGGAGGCAGCCATGGCTTACACCAATGTGCTGGTAGACGTTCAGGACCACATCGGCCGCATAACCCTCAATCGACCAGAGGAAATGAACACCTTCAATGTACCTTTTGCCCGTGAGCTCAATGATGCTCTCAGAGAGCTGGACCAGAACCCGGAAGTGCGCGTTGTCATCATAGGAGCTGCGGGCAAGCATTTCTCCACTGGCATTTCGCTGGCTGAATTCAAGGACAAGAACCACGGCGACTATCGAGAATTCATCAAGCTGATGGATGAACACAATCACACTATAGCCGGAATGAAAAAGCCGGTCATTGCTGAGGTCAAGGGATATGCCATAGCCAACGGCGCCGGGCTGGTCTTTGCCTGCGATCTGGCTGTGGCCGCAGAAGATGCCAAGATAGGAACCACTGCCATCAATGTGGGCCTTATCTGTCTGGGGCCGGCCGTGCCCCTGGCCAGGCTGGTAGGTCGCAGAAAGACCCTGGAAATGGTGCTGGGCGGAGACATAATCTCAGCTGCCGAAGCAGAAAAGCTTGGACTGGTGAACAAGGTGGTTCCTGCCGACAAGCTCGAAGAAGCCACTACTGACCTGGCCAACAAACTGGCGGCCAAGAGCCCTCTCGCCTTGCAGATTGGCAAGGTAGGCATCTATGCCCTCGAGGATCTTCCCTATCACAAGGCCGTCGACTACATGAGCGAACTTTTTGCCGGCCTCTGTGTCACAGAAGACGCCATGGAAGGTCTGCAAGCTTTTCAGGAAAAAAGAAAGCCCGTCTGGAAGGGCCGTTGATCTGCAGCAAGAGCAACTGACTACTGGGTTCAGGGCCTCTGTGTCGAGGAAACGCCAGTCTCGTGGCAGGCCCCGAGCAGTCACCATACTGGCAAGGCGAATCCCTGTCTGGAGGTTTCAGCTAACTAATTACCACCTGACAGCCAAGTCTTTGTTCCAGTCTTCTTCAGCTTCGCATCCAACCAGCTTTTGGTGATGCCGGGGGTATATGTCATGCGGACAGTATGCTGTGCCGTGAACCTGCGAGTCAGAAAATCTTGCCTGCCACCCAGTAAAGGGCCATGCCCACCAGCACGGTGCCGCCAAGGGACTTTGTTTTCAAGGCAAAGACAAAAGTCGGCAGGGCGACCCACAGTTTTGCCTGGGACAAACTGAGACAGCGAGGTACACCGTGCGTGACGAGCTCGGGTGCCAGCAGGGCACTCAGAATGGCCACCGGCAGCAGATCCAACCACTCTACAAACCACTGGGGCAATTGTCTCCTGGACAGAAAAAGAAGTGGCACCCAGCGCGGCAGGTAAGTGACTACACCCATGCCAAGGACCAGCAGCAGGTAGTCGCTCTGATTCATAAACGATATCTCCGACCGTACACCCTTTTGAGCGCTGTGCCGCAGGTTGCAGCAAACAGGGAAGCAAGGACGATATAGCCATTACCCGGAAGCAGCAGGGCCAGCACTACGGCAACCACGGCGGCACAGGCAGCGGTGAGGACATACAACCCTCCGTGGAGCTGCAATACCAGCAAGCAAATGAACATGGCCACCAGGGCATAGTCGATGCCAAAGGAGCCTGCCGGAATAAACTGGCCACTGAAACCGCCTATAATGGTGCTGCTCAACCAGGCAATATTGGCTGTGTGGTTGAGAGCCAGGGCCTGGGGCCAGTGCCAGCTTCCTCGTCTGAATCTTGTCAGGTTGACAGCGAAGCTTTCATCGGTAATTCCATAGGCAAAGAGCGACAGCCAGCCCCTGGGGAGCCGCTGCAAGTAGACAGCAAGAGAAGAGCTCATGAGCAGATGTCGGAGGTTGACCATAAAGGTGGTGGCCACGATAGGTGAGACAGTGGCGCCGCCAGCCAACATGGACACAGCGATGAACTGGGAGCTGCCCGCAAATACCAGCAGAGACATGCAGCCGATTTCCAGAGGGTTGAGCCCTGCCTTCTGGGCCAGAACACCGAAGGCAAGGCCGATGGGAAAGTAGCCCAGGCAGATGGGCCAGGCAGCTCTAACGCCTTCCCAGAGGCTGGTGCCAGAAGGGTTTGCCGAGCGGCTGGATTCGGATGGCGGTACCATGAAAACCAGCTCCAATGAGAAACGGCCCCAACACAAAGGGGTTCTGCAATGCCTCATAGCCTATAGCTTTTTGCTGACCTTGTCGAGCCATGATTCTGTCTGTGCTTCCTCTCACCACAGTGATTTTTCCAGGAGCGCCTGTTAGATTAACCAGTAAAGTTACTGAAAAAATAGCATACAGTTCTGGAGGGTGTCTTGAAAAAGAAGGAAATTCTCACGCCGGATCATGATCTGTGGGATGAATTCTACCGTGGTCTGTGCGGACAGGGAGGCTGTGATTTCAGATTGGACCCGGCCAAAGGGTATGGCTGGAAATGTAACCATGGCAACAGCAAACAGCGCACCAGAGCCGTCCTCAAGACCATGCCGACAATTGATGTAGAGGGAACTCTGGCATACTTCGACGCCCGCGGCCTCTCCTGCGACTGCAAAATCTTGTTCAATGCAACCGGTAGTGAACTTGACGACGAGTTGCATTGATAGCCGCACCGCACATGGGCGCGATGATTGGCTGCGACTCTAGAAGATAACATTGAAACTGTTCACGGCGTTTGATGTAAGGTGTGTGCTGAAGCTCTTCGGCCAATGTTGTGATAGCGTGCTGCCCCGGGATTGCACGAACTTGCCATGTAGGCCGGGCCCCATGCTGCCGTGGGCCGCAACTCGAGCAGAGCTAAAGGCAAGATAAAAGTGGTGGGTGCGCGAGTGCAGAAGCCCGCGCCCCCAACCTCAGCCTGCCTTTACCTCGATCTTTCGCGGTCTTGCCTTTTCCACTTTTGGCAATACCAGCCGCAGGACACCGTCCTTCATGGTGGCAGAGATCTTGCTCTGATCAATGCGATCAGACAGGCTGAATTCTCGATGGAATCTGCCGGTTTCGTATTCCTTAAGCAAGAATCTCTCATTGTCTGCGGTCTGATCTTCTACTTCGGCTGAAATGGTCAATTGTCCCTCAGTCAGGTCTATGCTGATACTATCGCTCGCTACCCCTGGCAAGTCAGCAAGCAAAGTGATCTCGTTTTCCGATTCGAAAATGTCAACTGCTGGCACGAATACAGGCCCTGGCTTGGTCTGCTCTGCTTCCGCCTGCACCTGCTGTTTTTCTCTCACCTGCAGTTCCTTGTCTGCCATATTTGTCACCTCCCATCATCATTGTTGGCGCTTCTTTCAAGAGGACTTCACTTCGATCTGCCGCGGCTTTGCTTCAATTGCCTTGGGAAGTGTTACCGTCAAGACACCATTCTTGCACACAGCAGTTACCCTACTCGAGTCTATTTTCGAAGGCAGGGAGGTTATTCTCTGGAATCGTCCTGCTTCGCGCTCCCGCCTGTGGTAACATACGTCCTCGCCCTCCGCAGCTATCTTTCTCTCCCCCTTGATAATCAGATTGTTGTCCTGGGTAGTGATCTCGATATCCTCTGGAGACACCCCGGGCAGTTCTGCCCGCACATAAAGGTTCTCACTGTCTTCCGAAACATTGATGGCCGGAAACACACCGGCAGTAGAGACCCTCTGTGTCCCAGAGAAAGATTCGAACAATCTGCTGATCTCTCTCTGCAAACGCTCCATTTCGGCAAAAGGATCCTTTTGCCAGCCAAAAAGGCCTGGCCGCCATCTCACTACTGCCATACTATCTACCTCCTTTCTGTCATGCTCTTCACAATATGCTGCCCTGGAGTTGAGTTTGATGTGCTGTTTGAACTCCCCTCCACCTCAGCCTTGAAATATCGAGCCGCATAAATTCAAGGTCAAGCACCTGGAATTTATATTAACTTTGTTTGATCCGGCCAAAAAGTAAGTCCCCTTCCCGGGCTTGTCAAGAGGAGCCAGGGCGAAGATAGTCCCTACGGTGCTACAAGACATTCCCTAGCCGCCTTGCCTGGCACGACAAACCACAGGCAGCAACCAGAGGTCTGGAATGGTATCTCTGGTTTCGCATCCCTCTAGATTGCCGACTGCAGTTGTGCCATATGGCATTGGCTTGGCGGTCCGGGTTGTTCTGCTGAGCCGGCGTCTGCGCCTATCTCAAATGGGAAGCGGACAGCAGCAGCAATCCAGAGCCAACCATCTGCAGCGACCTTCTTGCAGCACAGCTCAATTAATAACGGCAAGGAATCGACCACCAGAATTCAGGCAGACTTACTGTTCATCTACACTGCGATGAAGAACCTGTCCGGCAGGCAGCCAACATGCCGCAAGCCAAGATATGGTCTTGCAAAACAATGGAAGCAAGAGAAGCAGAGGCAGCAACTGCCATAAAGGAGGTCAGCTGCCCGGGTAAGAGGGCTGTATGCCAGGGCGGTGTGATGATGATTTGGCGGTAGCCGCCAGCACGCCTCGAGTAAATCCATGAAATACTCAGATAAGCCGCGGCTAGAATAACAAGCGTGCTTTCTTCTTCATGAAGACATTGAAGCTTGATGCTCTATTATAAGCATATCTTTTAAGTATTGTGAGACGTTGTCACGAATATATTGACGGTCTTCATCAGAAATCTGCAAAAATCTTACGCCGACAGCACGCCTTTCTTGTTGAGATTTGTGCGGATACAAATGGCAATGCACCACCTGTGCAGTTATAATTAGAGGATCATGCGCCGGAGGATATATATCCATGCGGAATATTTCATAAGGAATAAATGAATAATTGCAGAAAAAGAGCGAACCATACGCACTTATATTCGCTGTTTCTCCTTTTATTAAACCATTCGTCTTCTGGGAATTCTGCGGCAGAAACGAAATCAAGCAAATCTGTTCTCGAGTGTTATTTACCTGAATAGGAAGGTTATTATTGTATAATTTTAAACAGTATCTCAATATACGAACTGGCCACTTTGCCTCCAGCCTGATTGCCAGTCTTCTCTTGTAAGACGCCTCTGTCATTTTTCCCGACCAGTGTTGTTCAACTGCCAACCGCTCAGCCTTCGTCCAGCAGTCATGTAAAACTTCTGCAGCCAATCGCTGCCAGCCCCACCTTCTTTCTCGTCAATTTACCCGGGCAGCCTCCAGGAAGCCTTTCTGTTGAGCTGGGCCTCCTGTCCCGGCTAACTTACAGGAAGAACTTCATGAATGCAAGAAAATCGTGCACCCTCTGTTGCCAAGGGAGATCAACCAGGGCGCTGCAAATCAAGGAGCTCGCCACAGTACCTGGCCGCTCTTGTCCAGCAAAATAAGAGCAGGCAAGGCCTTTTGTTCTATGAAGCCGGTTCGCCGTATCCTGGTAAGATCGGTATTGCCGAGTATTGCACGCTCTCTGCCGCTGCCATCGTAGATTGTCATTGCTGCTTCACCTGCATGGTCCACCAACAGGGCAATGCGGTTTCTACCCCGGTTGTCTCGCAACGACAGATAGGGCTCGCCATTTGTTTTTATGGCCATGGTAGCTCGATGCTTGCCTTGACCGTCCATCAGGGACAACACGGGAGTTTCTTGCTGCCCGGTCAGGGTAAACAGAGCATGTGGTCGACCCGAGCTATCATAAAGAACGAGGCCCGGCCCTTCAGCAGACATGGCCAGAGTAGCTCTAACCACGCCCTGCTTGTCCACCAGACGAAACTCCTGAGAAACCAGCACATGGTGGGCCTCTGCAGGTTGCTCGGCGAACAGGAGGGCGTGCTCGTCAAAGAGGTTGGTCAACAACCCTCCGCCTACCCCGGCAATTATGGCCAGCAAGACAAGCATTGCTATTCTTCCATTTTCTTTTGCCATCTTCCTCTTCCCTTTCCTAGGCTGGATAGTCCATGAATTAACAGCTGCCCTCTCTGGATCCTCCGAGCCAGTGCAGGGTCTTCAGCATGATTCGCTCGTGCACCGCCTGCTGGCTGACACCGGCGGCTTTGGGCAGCCGAAAAGAGTGGTCCCCACCCTCTATGATCTCCAGCACCCAGGGAGCCGACAACCGCTCCAAGACTTGCTGCAACAGCGGCAAATCGCATAGAGAGTCCCGACTGCCGGCAAAGAAGAGCATGGGGATAGTGATATGCTCGAGGTGGGCTGCCCTGAGTTTTTCTTTCCGTCCAGGCGGATGGAGTGGATAACCGTAAAAGATCAGCCTGGCCACTGGCAGGAGACCTTCGGCAACCATCTGGGCTGCCACTCTGCCACCCATGGATTTACCTGCAGCTATGATAGTTCGCGGAGCATGGCGGTGATCACGCAAGAAATGGTAGACCTGCTGCCAGGTAGCTGCCAGAACCTCTTGTCTGTCCGGAGACTTGCGCCCCTGTTCGCGATAGGGAAAGTTGAATCTGAGCGAAAGATAGCCGGCCTGGGCCAGTCCCTGGGCCAGAGTGACCAGCAGAGGATGGTTCATATCGTTGCCAGCCCCATGGGCCAGGATAACGCCTGTTCCAGTTTTTTCCCCAGAAGTTCGGGGCAAAGAGAGGATCCCTGAGACCTGCCTGTGTTTTCCTATGGGAATATACACTCTGTCATTCATGTGCAGTTGCCCCTCAAACTTTTTCTGCTGTGATTTTTTAGCTTATGCTTATGAGCTAAATGCTGTCAAGATCACCTTTGATAAAGGCTCTCTTTTGTTGCCGTTCACAGCCCCGCAGGAGCACAGTGGCAGCGTCCAGCGCCCCGCCCTTTGACTTATTGCTCGCACATCAGGTAATATATGAAATTCTTTTGACTTGCTCTGATCTCCCAGCTCAGAGATCTATGGATCAGCGGATGGTGCCCGGTGGAAAAGAAGCAGTTCATAGATGAACTCAGCCAGAATGACGCTGTGACAAGCCCTTTCCTGGTAAAGGAAAAGAGACTTGCTACAACTCGCAGCGGCAAGCCATACCTCAGCCTTCGCCTCGGAGACAGAAGCGGCGAGATTGAGGGCCGCATCTGGGAGCAGGCAACAGAGCTCGACTCCGCCTTCGATGTCAATGATGTGGTGTTGGTGCAGGGCAGGGTGGAGCGCTATCGCGAGCAACTGCAACTCAAGGTAACGGCAATCGAGCGTCTCGATCCGGAGGACATCGAGGCAGATCTGTTTCTGCCCACCAGTCCAGTAGACTCAGAGGAACTCTGGCAACAACTCAAAGCAATTGCAGCGCAGGTAAGGAATCGGCACCTGCAGCGGCTGCTGCAGCATTTTCTCACCGCCCCGGATTTTGCTCGGCAAATGAAAAAGGCACCTGCTGCCAAGTCCATGCATCACGCTTATGCCGGTGGCCTCCTGGAACACACGGTGTCAGTGACCAAACTCCTCGAGAGTTTTTGTGAACACTATCCTTTTTTGGACAGAGATCTGCTCATCACGGCAGGGATACTGCATGACATAGGAAAGTTGGAGGAACTCTCAGGCAATCTGGCCATAGACTATACTGATGCCGGCAGGCTGCTCGGCCATCTGGTGCTGGGCGCCCAACGTGTGGCTCAGGAAATTGACAAGATCGCCAATTTCCCAACGGATCTTGCCCTCAGCCTTCAACATCTTATTGTCAGCCACCACGGCGAATACGAATTCGGCTCCCCCAAGCGCCCCAAAATCATCGAGGCCTTTGCCCTCCATTATGCCGACGATCTGGACGCCAGGATGAACAACATCAGCAGCGTCCTTGCTGCAACTACCTCCCGCTGGACCACTTTTCAACGGCAGTACGGCCGTTTTCTATTCAAGGGCGGCAACAGTAGCCAAGCCGCCGCCCTGGAGACCTCCAGGTCTGCCCTAGAAGTGAGGCCCCGGGAAAAGTCTGCAAACTACAGCCTGTTGGAGCGGTTGTCCTCGATCAGCGAAGGAAAGGAGCCTTGACCGCTGTGTTCATAAGCTTCGAGGGAATTGAGGGATCGGGCAAGAGCACGCAGGTGCACAAATTGGCGCAGCTATTCAGCCGCCGACAGATCCCTCACGTGGTAACCAGGGAGCCAGGTGGCACTAGACTTGGCCAACTGGTCCGCCGCATTCTTCTCGATTCGCAGCACCGAGAAATGGAAAGCCTCACAGAACTGTTGCTCTATGCGGCGGACAGAGCCCAGCACGTGGCCCAGGTCATTCGTCCTGCCCTGGCAGCGGGAAAATGGATCATCTGCGACCGCTTTGCCGACGCCACCATCGCTTATCAGGGCTTTGGCCGAGGGCAAAACATGGATCTCATCCATGAGTTGAACAGGATGGCTACCCAGGGAGTATGGCCAGAGCTGACCCTGCTGCTCGACTGCCCGGTGGAAGTTGGCCTGCACAGAGCTCGACAACGTATCGACAGATTGGCCCCGGCGGATCGGCAGGACCGCTTCGAACAGCAGTCGCAGTCATTTCATCAGAAGGTCAGGAATGGCTATCTGCAACTGGCAGCCGCAGAGCCAGAGCGCTTCATGGTTCTGGATGCCACCAAGGACCCGGACCTGCTGCACGAGGAAATTGTCGCACTCCTGGCACCTCATGTGAGCTGAGGGAGGAGACGGAATGAGTTTTGCCGATATCTTTGGCCAGCAGCGTGTTATTCGCTTGTTGCAGAGAGGCTTGCGCAACAATCGTCTACCCCACTCCATGCTGTTCACGGGTCAGCAAGGTGTGGGCAAGCGGTTGACTGCTGTCACACTTGCCAAGGTCCTTACCTGTCAGGGCGGCAACAGACTGGATTGCTGCGAGCAGTGCAGCTCTTGCGCCAAGGTCAACAACAACAATCATCCGGACGTGCTCACCCTGAATGGCCAAAAGGATATCATCAAGATAGGCCAGATTCGCAACATGCAGCAACATCTCCGTTTCCGGCCGCTCGAGGGCGACTGGCGTATTGTTATCCTGGATCATGCCGAGCAGATGACCATGGAAGCAGCAAATGCGCTCCTCAAATCGCTAGAAGAGCCTCCTGCTGGCAATCTCTTCATCCTCACCGCTCCTGATGTTACTGCTCTGTTCCCCACTATTGTCTCGCGCTGCCTGCATCTCCGCTTTCAGCCACTGAGCCAGACTGTCATCTCACGGTATCTACAAGAGTCCCATGGAGTAAAGGTAGAACAGGCGGACGAGGTCGCCTCGCTTGCAGGGGGAAGCCTGTCACGAGCCCTCAATCTTGTGAATGAAGAGCTCAGCAAGCACCGCCGCTGGCTCTCGGCTGCCATAGACAATCTTCACGGTCTCAGCTACACGGAGGTGTTGACAGTTGCAGAGAAATGGAGCAAGAGCACACCGGGTCTGCGCCAGGACCTCGACTGGCTGCAAGTGCGCTTGCGTGATCTTGTGGTCAGCCGTCTGCTCCAGGCTGACAGCTGCCAACGAGTGACGCAGCCGGAGTCGTTGCCCACCTGGTTGCTGATGCAATTTTTTGATATGGTCACAGCACTGCAGCAGGGACTGCAGTACAACTTGAACAAACGGCTCGCCCTCGAAGCCCTGCTCCTGTCTGTGCAGAGTTTGCTGAAAAAGGAAGACAGCCAAGTCAGCTTTTCAGCAAAAGGCTTCGACCTCGCGGCCTCCAGTAGGATATTGCGTGGATAAAATGGATAAGATCGTCGGTATTCGCTTTCGAAGAGGGGGCAAGGTCTATTACTTCGATCCAGGCCACTTTGTCCTCAAAGAAGGCGACGAGGTCATAGTCAAGACCGAAAAGGGATTGGGATTCGGCTTCGTGGCCACGCCAGTGCGCCAAAGGCAGCCCAATTATCCTGCCAAGGAACTGAAAGAGGTCTTCCGCCTGGCCAACAATGCCGACCGCCGCCAGTACAAGGCAAATATTGCTCGGGAAAAGGATGCCTTTGCCTTCTGTCAGCAGAGGATTGCCAAACGTGGACTGCCCATGAGACTGGTGGATGTGGAGAGCTTCTTTGACGGTTCAAAAATAATATTTTACTTTTGTGCAGACGGCCGTGTTGATTTCAGAGAGCTCGTCAAAGATCTGGTCAAGAAACTCAGAACAAGAGTGGAGCTTCGTCAGATAGGTGTCCGCAACAAGGCCAAAATGATTGGCGGTCTGGGTCCTTGTGGCCGGGAATTATGCTGCACCACTTTTTTGAGAGAGTTCCATTCGGTCTCGGTGAAAATGGCAAAAGAGCAAAATCTCTCCCTGAACCCCACAAAAATTTCCGGGGTCTGTGGCCGACTCATGTGTTGTCTCAAATACGAGTATGCCGACTACCAGCGGCTGAAAAAGGGCCTGCCCAAAGTGGGAAAACGGGTGCACTCATCAGAAGGATCCGGCAAGATTATCAGGCAAAATGTCATGGAGCAGCGACTGATAGTGCAGTTGGATGAAGGAGGAGAGGTAGAGCTGGCAGCTGCCGACATCAGCATGGATGACAACAGTGAGAGAAAGAAATGACAGCAGCAAAGACCGGTAGGCCGTCACAAAGTAAAATACCGGCCTAGACTGCACAGAGCATGGAGGTCTGATGACAACGAGAAGCTACATTACCACCCCCATTTACTACGTGAACGCCCCCCCTCATCTTGGTCATGCCTATACTACTATTGTGGCCGACGTCATCAATCGCTTTCACAAGCTCATGGGGAAAGAAACTTTTTTTCTCACCGGTACGGACGAGCACGGCGACAAGGTTGTGGAAGCCGCTGCTGCAGCCGGCAAAGACCCCCAATCGTATGCCGATGAAATCAGCGCTCTCTTCCGCAACATCTGGCCAAAATTGAGGATCACCAACAACTATTTCATCCGGACCACAGACGAGGCTCACAAGCGGGTGGTCCAGTACATCCTGCAGAAAGTTTATGACAGTGGCGACATCTACTTCAGCTCTTACAGTGGCCAGTACTGCGTAGGCTGTGAGCGCTTCTATACGGAACGAGAACTGGTCGACGGCAAGTGCCCTCAGCATGACCGGGCTCCAGTTCTGCGCCACGAGGAAAATTACTTTTTCAGAATGAGCAAGTACCAGGACTGGCTCATCGACCACATCAACAACAATCCTGACTTTATCAGGCCAGAGCGCTATCGCAATGAGGTCCTGAGCTTCCTGAACGAACCCCTGGACGACCTGTGCATTTCTCGTCCCAAATCGCGGCTCAGCTGGGGTATCACCCTGCCTTTTGATGACCGCTATGTTACCTACGTCTGGTTCGATGCCCTCATAAATTACGTCTCGGCTCTCGGCTATCCCGACGGCGAACTCTATCAGCGCTTCTGGCCAGTAGCGCAACACCTGATCGCCAAGGACATCTTGAAGCCGCACGGCATCTACTGGCCCACCATGCTAAAGGCGGCAAACATTCCTTTGTATCGGCACCTCAATGTGCACGGCTACTGGAATGTGGATGAAAAGAAGATGTCCAAGAGCAGAGGTACGGTGGTCAAGCCACTGGATCTTCTCAAGATCTATGGCCTTGACGCCTTTCGTTACTTTCTCATGCGGGAGATGGTATTCGGGCTCGACGCCAACTTCAGCGAGGAGGCGTTGATCAACCGCATCAACGCTGATCTGGCCAATGATTTTGGCAACCTGGCGAGCCGCCTCCTCACCATGGTAAAAAAATACTGCGACGGCAAAGTGCCGGCGCCTGCCAGCCTGCAAGCGGAAGATACAGCCCTGCGAGAAGCAGCCATGCAGCTGCATCACAGCTATGTGGCCAACATGGAGGAACTGCAGTTTCACAAAGCTCTAATGGAGCTCTGGGCAGTGATCAACCTTATAAATCGCTATATAGACCAGTGTGCACCCTGGGTGCTGGCCAGAGACGACAGCAGTAAATCTCGCCTGCACACAGTACTGAATTGTGCTCTCGAAGCCCTGAAAATCGTCACTGTGCTTCTGGCTCCGGTCATGCCGGCAGCCAGTGAGGATTTGTTGAGCAGGCTTGGTCTGCAAAAGGACTCTCTGGACCTCAGGCTGGCAAGGGATGCTTCCTGGGGGACTCTCATACCGGGCACTGCCATCCGCCGAGGCAAACCTCTCTTCCCCAGGGTTGACAAGATCTCTGCCATGGCAGCTGCAGGCCCTCAGAGCAGCCTGCCACAGCTGGCAATTGATGAATTTGCCAGGTTGGACCTTCGGGTTGCCGAAATCATGGAAGCGGAAAGCATTCCTGGCTCCAACAAACTGCTCAAGCTGCAAGTTGATATGGGTGAGACCAGGACCATAGTAGCCGGCATCGCCCAGTCCTACAAGCCAGCCGAACTCAAGGGGAAGCAGGTGATAGTGGTGGCAAACCTGAAACCGGCCACCCTGATGGGAGTACGCTCAGAAGGGATGGTTCTTGCCGCCAGCGACGGCAGCAGCCTCACATTGGTGACCCCGGAAGAAAAAATGAAGCCAGGCACTCCTGTCAAGTAGCGGAGGCACCGAGGCGGCTCCAGGGGCAGTCAATGGGGCTCAGGTTTTAAGGGCCTGGCGAATCCTTTTCCTGAGCAACTCGAGGGTTGCCTGGTAATCTGCAGTAGAAAACACTGCTGAACCTGCAACAAACACCTCAGCCCCGGCCCGGGCTGCCTTGCCGATGGTATGGGGGTTGATGCCACCATCCACCTCGAGCTCCACCTGCAGCCCACGCTCATCTATCATGCGCCTGAGCTGGGCAATTTTCGGCACCATGGCTGCAATGAACTGCTGGCCACCAAACCCGGGGTTTACAGTCATGAGCAGCACCTGGTCCACCAGGTCCAGGACGTGTTCGATCATCACCAAAGGGGTGGAGGGATTGAGGGTGACGCTGGCCCTGACGCCCAGTTCCCTGATGCGCTCCAGGGTGCGATGCAGATGGGGCAAGACCTCCACGTGCACCCCGAGAGTGTCTGCCCCAGCCTTGACAAACTCTTCCAGATAAGAATCAGGATTGCTCACCATCAGATGCACATCCAACGGCAGATGGGTGGCCCGGCGTACTGCCTTAACCACCTCGGGGCCAAGGGTGATGTTGGGGACGAAATGCCCGTCCATCACATCCAGGTGAATGTAGTCTGCGCCGGCTGCAGTTACGGCAGCCACTTCTTGATGCAGCCTGCCGAAATCGGCAGCCAGAATCGATGGCGCCAGTTTTTTCATCTTGCCTCCCCTGCTATTGCCATGCAAGCGCGTCGAATTCCTCCATATTCATATAGAGCCTGCCAATGCCTTCCTGTTGCAAGACAGCCCCTTCGGGCAGCTGATGGACACCATCTGCGTAAATACTCACCTCTTGTGGAGAGCGGGCCCACACCAACCACTGCAACAGTTCGCCTGGCTGATGAATCCCTCGGGAAATCTCTACTGTCTTGCCACCGATCTGCTGAAAAACCGTTATCTCCTTCTTGAAATAGCCTTCGGGCACCAGATAAGAAATCAGCAACAACCCGGGGCGCTGCTCTGGGCGCTGCCGACTGCGATTTGTCTGCAGAGTAATGGGGGTGGCGGCAGTGACGCGATAGCCAGCCACTGGTCTCTGGCTGACGATGACATTCAGGGGTTCCCCGGGGCTGTGTACCTCCTGAATGGCAGCAACAGTGAGACCGAGGCCTTTCAGCCTCAACAGTGCTTTGCTCACGGATTGGTGCCTGAGTTCAGGCATGGCTCTGACCGGCGGCCTGGGCCCCTTGCTAACCAGTAGATCCACTGGACGGCCACGCTCGATCTCACCTAGAGCAGCAGGTGACTGCGCCATGACAATATTGCGAGGATAGCGCTGTGAAAATACCCGGCAGATGCCCCCTTGCTGTAGACCATTCTGGGACAGAACCAGTACTGCTTCCTGCAGCCTGACGCCTACCACATTGGGCATGCGCACAGTTCTGGATCCACGAGAGAGCACCACTTTCACATCCCTGTCGCGTTTGAGTCTGACGCCCGGAGCAGGATCCTGAAAGGCGATAAAATTTTTCGGCACACTATCACTCCATTCGAAGCCGCTTACCTTGATATTCAACCCCAGGGAAGTGAGAAGATCCAGGGCATACACTGTATCATGACCCACCAAGTCGGGAACCACCACCTCCGCCTCATTCTGGACGATCCATTTACTCGTAAAAAAAAGTCCTGATAACAGGGCGATGAGAAAAATCCCCAGGAAGAGGCCTACTCGAAGCATTTTGCCAATAATAGCCATGGAGCCGAACCTCAATACAGTTGCCAAAAGATATCACTGTAGGCCATCGATTTCAAACCGGAAGGGCCGGCAACGATTTGACCTTGCTCCCTTCATAAACCCATATCAGAGGCTCGCCTTCCATTGCAGGGCCCCTTGATGGAGGCGAGCAGGATGTCTTGCAGCCCTGCGCAGCCGCACGGCAAAGAAGCCATCTATGCCATGTTTATGCGGCCAGGTTCTGAGATTGCCGTTTTCATCCACCACTTCTCTGCTCTGCCTGGGCAGAGCAGAGACAGCCGCCTCCTGGCAAAAATCGGCGTGGCAGCCAAGAAACTCCTGGACCACGGCTTCGTTCTCTTCGCGGGAGACTGTGCAAGTAGCATACACCAGGAGACCTCCTGGTCGCACCATGGGCGCCACTGCCGCAAGAAGCGCCAGCTGCGTCCGCTGTAAGCGTCGCAAATCCTTTTTGTTGATCTTCCACTTGATATCTGGTTTCCTCCTGAGTACTCCCAGACCACTGCAGGGTGCATCAAGCAGTATCCGGTCGAAGGAGGCTAGCCAGGGATGGGCTGCGCCCATCTCGAGCAGGTCTACCTCCTTGGTGTCGATGCAGGAGATCTGCAGTCGCCTGGCATTCTCTTGCAAATGGTTTAGGCGCCAGCCCTGCTTGTCCATAGCAGTGAGGCGCCCCTCATTTTTCATCAGTTGGCCCAGATGGGTGCTTTTCCCTCCCAGGCCGGCGCAGGCATCCAGTATCCGTTCTCCGGGTTGAGGAGCCACAAGGTGGCTGACGAGCTGTGCCGCTTCATCCTGTACCTGGAATTCTCCCCGGAGGTATTCAGGCAATGAGGAAAGATCCGTACGGATATTGTCAAGATGAATGGCCTCAGGAGAAAATCTGCCAGGTGTCACCTTGAAACCTCGCGCGCCAAGAACCCTTGCCAATTCAGTAACCGTGGTTTTCAAAGTATTCACCCTGATGGTAGTGGGCGCCACCTCATTGCTCGAGCGGCAGAAGGCTTCCGTTTCCTGCTGACCCAGTTCAGCAAGCCATTTCTCTATCAACCAGCCAGGAAAGGAAAATGCCACTGCCCATCTTTCAGGAGTTGACTTCTCTGACAAAGCGTCTCGGAGAGCGTCGCGGTTGGCTGCAATGCTTCTCAGCACCGCATTGACAAAGCGGACGATGTAGAGAGGTTGACTGGCTTTGGCCAGTTTTACCGCTTCATTCACGGCAGCAGAAGGAGGCACCCGATCTAGATAGAGGAGCTGGTAGGTTGCCAGCCGCAAGATCACTCGTACGGGCAGGGCCATTCTGGCCGACTTCATCCGTGCATAGCGGTCAATGATCCAGTCGAGGCGGGCTTGCCAGCGCAGCGTGCCGTAGACCAGTTCAGTAATAAAGGCCCGGTCTCTGGCATCCAGGGTGGCCTGCCTTTTGAAACACCCACTCAGCAAGACATCAGCATGAGAGCCTTGCTGAGCCACCTGCATGAGGATGTGCATGGCCATCGACCGCGAATTCATCAGTTTCATTGCTCCAGCCGAGATGCCGTTCTTCAGAAGTGCAGCAGAAAATGGGGAATTGGTAACAATTTCCGCTTATTATAGAATAAGGGCAGCGGCAGCTATGGCAGCTCTCTGCGGCTCCACGATCGCCTTCATGACCCGGTCCTGTTTCAGTCTCCCAGCACCGTTCCTTCCCTGAGAGCATAGCCCGAGATAAATTCCTGGATCGGCATTCGCCGTCGCCCTTCGAGTTGCAAAGATTTGAGGCGCACGGCACCCTTGCCAGCCGCCACTAGCAAACCCCGTCTGTCCACGGCTAGCACAGTGCCGGGAGCCTGCCGCCCCATTTCTTTCACAGGAGTGCTGTCGAAGAGTTTTAAACGTCGTTCATTCCAGTAGGTGAAGGCGCCTGGACGAGGATCCAGAGCTCGAATTTTCCTGGAAATTTTTTCTGCCTCTTCCTGCCAGTTTATTCTGGCATCCTCTTTTGTCAGCATGGGCGCATAGGTGGCCCTGGCATGATCCTGGGCTCTAGCTTGCAAGGTCCCCGCCCCCAGGCCTTCCAGGGTCTCGAGCAACAGTGCCGCACCAACGCCTGCCAGGCGGTCGTGCAGGGTGCCTGCATTGTCCTCTGGTTCTATCTTTACCTCCCGGGACAACAGCAGGTCACCGGTATCCATGCCCTCGTCAAGAAGCATGGTGGTTACCCCGGTGACTCTGTCACCTTGCAGCAGGGCCCATTGAATAGGGGCAGGCCCCCGGTACCTGGGCAGCAATGAAGCATGGAGATTCACCGCTCCCAGAGGTGCCGCCCGCAAGAGGGCAGCCGGCAAGATCTGTCCGTAGGCAACTACTACCAGGCAGTCAGCTGCCGCGGCTCTGACCCGCTGCTGCGCATCGGGGACCTTGATGCTGGCAGGCTGGAACACTGGAAGATCATGTCTGGCAGCGACCTCCTTTATCGGCGGCACCTGCAGCTTTCTTCCTCGCCCTCTGGGCCGGTCAGGCTGGGTTATCACCAGCAGCACCCTGACACCGCCTTGCAGGAGCGTCTCCAGACTGGGAACGGCAAACTCGGGGGTACCAAGAAACACCACACTTGGAAGCTTTTTTGTCACCAGAGTCTCTTTCTTCAGAGCGCCACTCTGCTTCGGAGTCAAGCAAAGATGCCTATTTGGCGAGTTTTTTCCTCATCCTGCGCTTGTAGAGATCGCGCTTGAGTCTGCTGATTCGGTCAATGAAAAGAGTGCCGTTGAGATGATCGATCTCATGCTGCAGTACCACGGCGAAGAGGTCTTCTGCCTCTATTTCCACCGGCCTGCCCTCCAGATTGAGTGCCCGAACGACAACCTTCTGGAATCTCTTCACATCCGCCTGATAGTCCGGCACGCTGAGGCAGCCTTCCTCTGTGCTAATTAGCCCTTCGGCCGCCACTATTTCCGGATTGACCAGCACAATAAGATTAGACTCGGGCTTCTTGGGAGCCAGGTCAACCACTATCACCCGGCTCGTTTCCCCCACCTGATTGGCGGCGAGACCTATGCCTGGCGCTTCGTACATGGTCTCTGCCATGTCATCTGCAAGCTTGTATATGCTCCTGTCCACCTGCTCAACCGGGTGAGCCTTCTCGAGAAGCACCTTCTCAGGATATTTCCGAATTTCGAGTATGGCCATCAGTCAACTCCACCCTGTCAGCCTCAGCAGTCCCGCCATAACCTGCAACTGCAGCTTCACTTCCTATCATAACAACGGTTGAGTCTCGCCACAATAGCGTACCATCCCCGGAGTGCTGTCTTCTTGCCGCCGAATCATCTACTGGGGCGTTACTGTCCCGCTAGCCACCTGCTGTTGGCCCCCGAAACCACCCTGTTCCAGCAACCCTGGCGATTGGCCCCAGGGGCAGTGACCAGGCTGAATTATGCCGCCTTTACAGAGCAGCTCTCAGCGAATCCCGGGCATTTCCAGGAGCTGCAATGCTTGCCGAGCAGCAGTGCGCACGTTTCTATCCTCATCCTCCAGCATCGCTTCAAGGGCTGAACGTGAACGGGGATCGCCAATTTTGCCCAAAGCTTCGCTAAGGTGCTGCCTGACAACTGCTTCTCTATCGGCAAGAGCGGCCATCAACGGCTCCACAGCTCGAGTGTCGCCAATATTGCCCAAGGCCTGGGCAGCGCGGCTGCGAATATTCCAGTCCTGGTCCCGCAAGGCAGTGAGCAGTGGCTCGACGGCAATTGGATTACGGAGCAGACCGAGCGTCTCGGCAGCGCTGGCGCGCACATGAGCTGCCTCGTCCTTGCGCTGCAGTACTGCCAGCAGGGGCGCCACTGCCCTGTCATCGCCTATCTTGCCCAAAGCTTCGGCTGCCTGTCTCCTGATGAGCGGCTCCTGGTCGTTGAGAGCCGCCAGCAGTGGCTCGACCGCCCTCGGGTCACCGATCTCACCAAGGGCTTTCGCTGCCTGACTTCGCACCAGAGGATCAGGGTCATCTAGAGCGTCCATGAGAGAGTCGACTCCTGCAGCACCCAGGCCTCTGAGAATTTCCAAAGGCTGGTGGCCGAGATCATAGTGCTGGGGTAATTCATACTTCTCATCTGTGTAGCGGCGGACCTGGCGCTCACTCATTTGCAAACGCTCGGCTATTGCCGCCGGGCTGAGCCCCCGATGCTGAAGGTTCTTCACTCGCAGTAGTTCAGCCTCTTTTCTGGGCATTTGTATGTATCCCATTTCTTCCATACAGCGACTGACCTCGGTCGAGTCAGAAACCAGTCTGCGGCACTGTTCGAGGTCAGCGCGGCTTGCAGCAGCAGAACCATCCTGACGATACCACACCTTGTCACCGACCGCCCGTTGCTCCCATGGGGGCAGACCGGCACAACTGACAAGAGCCAGGCATGCCACTGCCAGGATAATGTTACCCAGAAGTCTAATCATGGCCACTCCAACAGTAAAGAACCACAGAAAAAGGCCAGGCTAGCAAGTTCATCCGAGAATATGTGTCACGACAGTGCCAGCATGTCAAGTGAGGTCTCTATATCGCCCCAGCCCAAGAGGCTACAACCTGCTGAGCAGTTACCAGCGAACCGCATTGTCTCGAGATCATCGAGGCAAATTGCAAATGGCTGAGGCCTCCATTTCTGCACAAAAGCTAACCAACTATAATAATACAGCAAAAATGTGTTCAAGAGGTGGCACTGATCTTGCTAATTCTCTAGACACCAGGAGTTTTGAGATGAATGCTGGGCACAATCCTACTGACCGCCAGAAACTTGAAAGCGACGGGTTCAAGATCCTGCTCGTAGAGCAGGACAAGGAAGCCGTTGAGCAGCTCAGAGGACTCCTCATCGCTAATGGTTATCAGGTGGCCCACCTCGATCCTAGTGCCATTGGTTCCACCAATGATATGCCCACCAGTTACGATGCCATTATTTTCTCCGAGGATAGTGCTTGTCTCACCCTGAGCGATCTGCAGGAGGTTCTCGGCCTCGATCGTCGCAGTTCTTTTCTGATACTGCTCGGCGGCAGTTCTACAGTAGAGCGAGCAGTGGATGCCATGCTCGAGGGCGCCCATGCCTATCTGACCAAGCCAGTATGTGGCAAGAGACTGCTGGATGTGTTGAAAAAAGGATTCGAAAATCAGAAAATTTTTCATGATATCATGCAGATGGCCACTGAAGTCCAGGAAGTGAACCGCCAGCTCGAGCAACACAGAAAGAATTTGCTCGAGGAAAAGAAGCAGCTAGAAAGAAAGACGGAACAGCTCCACCTGCTCTATGATCTCAGTCTCACAGTGAATGCCTCCCTCGACAGAGAAGAAATTGTCCATAAAGTATTTCATCACCTGCACCAGGTCTTCCAGGTGGACTGGTGCCGCGTGTGTTTGTTCAATAGCCATGAGAACCAGGATTGGGAATGCGTGGTGGGCAGCCGTGCCTCTGGACTGTCAGCAGTGCAGTCCCTACCCCTTTCAGCCCAGGGCAAATCCATTGGCGTCATGGAGTTGACAACCACTGCAGCAATTAGCAAAGAACATCGCCAATTGCTTGACACTATTGCCCTGCAGGTCGGTATGGCCCTCCAAAATGCCAACAGTCATGAACTGGTCAAACATCTTGCTGACCAGGATCCGCTGACCCGTCTGGGTAATCGGCGGTCTTTCGAACGTCAATTGCAGAGGGAGTTCAGGAGATACCGTCGCTACCGCCAGGATATGTCTCTCATCCTCTGCGACCTGGATCGCTTCAAGGAAATCAACGATCGCTTTGGACATCAAACTGGCGACAAGGTGCTTCGTCATCTGGGGCGGGTGATGCTCGAAAGCTTCCGTGACTGCGACTATGTGGCCCGCTGGGGTGGAGACGAATTCGCTGTCATTCTCCCCAACACTGCCAAAGAACAGGCCTTGCTCTCAGCTGAACGACTGCGTCAGCGTTTACGACAACCTGTGGAAAATGATGGCCGAGCCCTCATACAGGTGAGTGCCAGCTTTGGCATTGCCGACACAAAATCATGTGCCCTCAATAAGGCACACGACCTGCTTGCCCTGGCAGATCAGGCCCTTTATCAGGGTAAGAAGGCAGGGGGAGACGAAATACGACTGTGCCAGGAAAACCAGCAACCTCCGTCTGACTCTTGTCCGCTGTGGATTGAGGCAGGAACACCTGCGACCATTGCCTGGTAGTAGAGGGCTGTTCAATCCCCCCTTATTGGGCCTTGTGATTCTCCCGGAGCCCTTGTCGCAATTGCAATGCGTCAACCACAATGCTCTGCACCTTCGTCAATTCAAAAGGCTTGCAAAGCAAGAGATCCACGCCCTTCTCCTTCATTTCATTTTCGTTCAGTTCATTTCCCCAACCCGTGATCAGCACCACCGGGATGGAGGGTGTGCGCCGCTTGATGGCCGCAGCCACCTCCCAGCCGCTGAGATCCGGCATACCTAGATCGGTGAGCACAGCATCAAAACTCTGTTTCTCCAACTCTGCCAGTCCTTCCCTTCCCCCGGCCACACTAACCACCTCATGGCCCAACTGCTCGATCATAGTTGCCAATACATCTCGGACGAGATTGTCGTCGTCAATGAGGAGAATTCGAGCTTTCTGCATCCCCTGGCTATCGCCTTTCTTTTCCTTGTCGGCTGCTGACTCTTGACTGAGCGGCAGACGGATTGTAAAGGTTGTCCCTTTTCCCAGTTCACTTTCCACGGCGATCTCCCCCTCGTGCCTGCGGATTATCCCATAGGCCACACTGAGGCCGAGGCCAGAATTGCCAGGGCCTTTGCTGGTGAAAAACGGGTCGAAGATGCGATCCACAGTCTCACTGCTCATACCTGTACCACTGTCCTCAATGCGCACGAAACCCCGGGACTCAGTCGTCCAGGTGGAAACAGTGATCCTGCCTCCAGATGGCATGGCATCCAGGGCATTGAGGATAATGTTGGTGAAGGCCTCACGCAGCTCTGAACCGTCACCAGCCACCGGGTTTACATCATTGAGACGTGTGACAAATTCAACCTTCCTGCCACTCTTCTGCAACTGGTCTTTCCAGACCGGCTTGGTGATTGTCAGCACGTCGCTGATCAAATCTCTGAGATTCAGGGGCACGAATTCCCTGGTGCGTCTGGTGCGACTGAACTCTTGAATGCGCTTCACAGTGGCTGCCCCGTCTCGGGCAGCCATTTCCACAGCCTTCAACTTCTCCCTCTGTTCGGGAGCGCTGATATCGGCAAGAAGCAGTTGAGTGTAGCCAATGATGGCAGCCAGACTATTATTGAAATCATGGGCTACGCCAGAAGCCATCTGGCCGAGCGCTCTCAGTTTTTCGGTCTGGGCCATACGGGATTTGGTCTGCTGCAGTTTCTTGTGGGTCCTCTCCAGGTACTCTGTCCGCTGCCTCACCTTTTCTTCCAGCTCACTATTGATTTCTTGCAGCTCCTTGTACATCCGGGCATGGTCGAGCTGTACAGCGATCTGGTTGGCCACGATGATCATGCCGTGCAGATCTCTCCCCTGAAAGGAATTCTTCTCTTTGCAGCTCAGATTGAGAACCCCAACTGTTTCACCTCGTACCAGCAGAGGCAGACAGAGAAGAGAACCGATCTCCACGCTCTGGCGCGGATCTGTCAAGAATCTTTCATCTTTTTCCACATCGTTTATGAGAATGGGGGTTGCTTCCTCCAGTACTTTGCCAGCTACTCCTTCACCCTTCTTGAGAGACACGGTGGCAAAGTGGTTGCCCTTATCATGAGAGTCCGCATTGCTGCTGTCCACTCCTCTGGCCACTTTTAGCTTGAGTTCTCTTTTCTCCGGGTCGAAAAGCATTATGGAGGCATTGTCTACTGGCAGTTCATCCAGGAGGATGTCGAGGACAGCGCCACAGGTCTTCTCTACATCTTCGTCCAGCGCCACAGAGTCAGTGAGCCTCCGGGCTACAGAAAGTTCTCGCAAGCGCTGGAGTTGGATGCGACCACTATCATGCAATACTGCCCGGACTGCCTTGAGGTCTACCCTGGTCTGGTGCTGGGATGGCTTGTCTTCCAACATTTCTTGTCCGCTTGCATCTTCTGCAGATGGGCTAACCAAAGAAATGACTCCCGCGGATCTGCCGCGGTGCCAGCTAACGAATAACCATCTAACCTCATTCCTCCTAGGAAATTAGTGAAAACACTTCCTTTATTGCTGTCTGCTGTCGGCGAACAGCCCCGCACATCTCGGCCAGCTCTTCACTGTCTAGCTGCAGGACCGCCATGGCCTCCTTGCTGCCTCCATCAAATGGCCAGATGTTTTCTTCTCCTGCCGTCGCTTGATGGGCCAGTTTGTTGGCCAGATATACGGTGGCCACTCCTTTCGGACGAACCACAGAAGCGGCAAAAGGGGAATGATGCTGGGCAATGAGTTCCATGAGCTCTGCGGGGAAATGCCATCTCTCGGCCAGCCAGCCTCCTACTTGGCCGTGGTGAAGCTGATACGCCTCCTTCTCTGCTTCGTGGTCTGCCTGCCCTCTGCTTCTGGCTTCCTGGACCACAGTGAAATATGCGTCTCCCAGTATAGAGTGTAGGGCGAGCTTGCCAATGTCATGGAGGAGCGCCCCAATGTAGACCTTTTCAGGGTGTATTTCTTGACCCCGATCACCCAAAAGCCTGACGGCAGCAGCACTGGTGAGAACATGAATCCAGAAATCCTCCAGCACCTCCGCTGGCACCACAGAAGAAAAACTGTCATATACAGAGATTGTCAGACTAGCACTGCGCACCTCATTGAAGCCTACCACGATTACCGCCTGCTCAATGGTGGCTACATTACGGAAGCGTCCATAATAGGCTGAGTTCGCCATTTTCAAGATCTTCGAACACAAGGCTTGATCCTTGGCAATAATGTCAGCGAGATCTTTTACTGTGGAGTCTTCGTCTTCAATCGTATTAAGAATCATGGTAAATGAGTGCGGCAGGGTGGGAACTTCCTCGAGACGACGTATTTTCTCTCTGATTTCTTTGGCATTACTCATATGACAAGCCTTATCTTTATTGAAATCTGTGGCTCACAAATTCAGGAAAGAGATCACCATACCATAATCCGGGATGTTACAAGAGTTTTATCGGCAAAAAGCGGAAAAATCTTAAATAAATACGAGATAGGCTGCTTCAGGAAAAGCTGCAAAAAGGTACGGCCAGGAAAAAAAGGAACATCAAATGAGTTGACCGCTGCATACTTTATTTTTACTGAGTAACTGCAAGGGCAGGAAGATGATCAGGGGATTGACTTCTGTTGCCAATTGACAGCTATCTTATCATTCTTAATTGTTCTTCAATATTTCTCGCACTGCTGTCAGAACCTGTTCTATTTTGTACGGTTTACGAATGAATCCTTTTGCACCTAGTTCGAGCAGTTCCTGCTGCACAGCGCTGCTTGCATAGCCGCTGGCAACTAGTACCCTAGCCTGGGGATTGATCTTCAGGAGTTCCTTCAAGCATTCTTTGCCTCCCATACCAGGCATGATGAGATCTAGGATAATGACTTCTATCCCAGCCTCTTCCTTGGCATAGAGCTCCAGAGCCCATTCACCTTTCGCCGAACAGACCACGGTGTAGCCAAACATCTCGAGCATCTGTTTGACTGAATTTCGAATGGCTTCCTCATCCTCGATGAGCAAGATTTTCTCAGAGCCTGCTTGACAAACCGCTGCCTGCTCTTCAGCGGGAGTGGTGCGCCTCACCTGTGACACCGGCAATAGAATTTTGAAGGTTGTGCCATGGCCTGGACTGCTCTCTACAGTGATATGGCCCGAGTGATTGGCCACAATCCTCTTCACCATGGCCAATCCCAAGCCAGCACCCGCGCCATTTTGCTTGGTGGTGTAGAATGGTTGGAAGATTTGCTCGAGCATCTCTGCTGACATGCCGTGGCCGGTGTCAGTAATGGTGAGCTCCACATACTCTCCTGGCTTTATCTCCTGACGCAGACGACACTTCTCCTCACTTATGCTGACATTTGCCGTGGAGATGGTCAGGATTCCACCCTTCGGCATGCTGTCTCTGGCGTTGTTGGCCAAGTTGACGAGCACTTGTTCAATCTGGGTCGCATCAGCCAAAACAGTAGGCAGATCAGGGCCGAGCTCTAGTTCTATATTTATCATTCTGGGCATGGCGAGGCGCAAGAGATCCTCTGTTTTTTCCACAAGAGGATTGAGCTCCACCGGCTGTAGTTTACTGTCCAACTTCCGGCTGAAGCTCAGTAACTGGCCGGTCATCTGTTTTCCTCTCTCCGCAATGCTGAGAATCTCACGTAGCTGGCGCATGCAGTTTTCTTCATCGGCCCTTCCCAGCAGCAGCAGCTCTGCATAGCCCTGGATGCCCTGGAGTACATTGTTGAAATCATGGGCGATACCCCCAGTAAGAGTGCCGAGAGCTTCCATCTTCTGGGCCTGGCAGAGCTGCGCCTCCAGCTGCAGCCTCTCTTCCTGGGCATGCTTCCGCTCGGTAATGTCTTTGATGTAATCTATGACCCCCACCACATTGCCAGCGCCGTCTCTGAACGGAAATGCAGATATCTCGAACCATCTAGTTGACTGGTACCCATATTCAAAGGGAACTTCGCGAACACTCACCTCACCGGTCTCCAACGTTATGACCGCGGGGCACCAGGGGCAGGGCTCCTCCCTCATCTGGTAGACCTGGTAGCATTTCCTGCCTAATAGAGTATTCTTGTCTGCAAAGGCGCGCTCCAGCGACCTGTTGGTACGAATAATGTTGAAATGTAGATCGAGAACGCATATGCCGTCTTGAATGGAGTTGAATATGTCGCTGATAAATAATCTTTCCCTGCGCAGGACGTCTTCGGCAACCTTTCGTTTGCAGATCTCTTCCTCCAACAGGCCGCTCGTCTCCAGCACCAGCTCCCCATCCAACCGCCAATCTCCTGAGGGATGCTGTAAACGGCTCTCAGAAGAATTTCTGCTCATTTGTCACCTCTCCTCCTATCTACTCCTCTGTCCAGCAGCAACTTTCTGCCCTGGGGAAACTCGGCTCGGGCGTCCCCCGTGACCTGACTCTACTTTGGAGTAGAATACAGACAGCACCTGTTGCGTCCTTCAGCTTTCGCCTGGTAGAGGGCTCGATCAGCCATATCGAGCAGATCGTCATGGGTGATGTCTGCTTCCGCCTCGAGCGAGGCAACGCCGATGCTGACGCTTACCTGTACGCTCTTGCCTTCGAATTCAATGGCAAGAGATGCCAGCTGCTGCCGCAATCGCTCCACTGCAATCATAGCACCTGTACTGTCCGTCTCCGGCATGATGATGGCGAATTCTTCTCCACCATAACGAGCAATAATGTCTGACTCCCGGAAGCAGTCAGTCATGTGGCGGGCAACTGTCCGCAGCACCAGGTCACCAGCAAGGTGGCCGAAAGTATCATTGATGGCCTTGAACAGGTCAAAATCAACAATGGCGAGCGCCAGCTTGGACCTGTATCTCTGAGCACGGTAGAATTCGTTTTTGAGAAATTGACGGAAACCTTTATAGTTGAACAACCCTGTGAGACTGTCGCGCAGCGTCTGTTCTTTCAAGGTGGCAATAATTTTTTCTTGTTTCAATAGATCTGTCACTATGCTGCTAGATAGATTTATAAGCTCCTTCCGAGCCTCTTCAATCAAGTGTAGATAGTTTTCCTGTTTATCAACCCTGATTTCGAACAGAGGCAAAATATCCTTGGTGTTTTTATCAATTTGTTCGATTATGTCGTCCAATCTTATTTTATCCGCAAGATCATATTTCACCCAGGTTTCTTCCAATTGTTTAAGATAGTTAATGTTTTTCTGTGCAAGAAAATCACTGATAAGTGCAGCCAGATAGAGCAATTTTGTATAACCTTCTGCCTCAACTGCCGCTTCAGGCAATCGTTCGGGGTAATGATGATAGCTTATTGGTATGGAAAAGTTGTCAGGAAGACCCCATTTATCAACAAGAAATCCTCCTACCTGCATATGATTTATGCCAATTATCTTTTTTTCAGCTTCGTGATCTGTGCAGGAGCCTGCTTCTACTTCTTTTGCCACCAGTTCGTATTTCTCAGGGAGGCACTGGCTCAATACGAAGACCCCAATGTTGTGAAGCAGACCTAAAAAGAACACATCTTCCGCGCCGGAAGCAAGCAGCTGCTCTCCGATCAGTTTTGCTGCCACCGCTGCTATGAGCGAATTCTTCCAGAAGAGTGTGTGATCGAAAGAACTGCCGTTTCCCTGATTGTAGTTGCGGATAAGAGAAAAGCTTAGGGCTAGGTTCTTTACCGTGTTTATGCCGAGCAAATTTACTGCCAGCGGTACTGAAGTGACCTTCCTGGGCAAGCCGTAAAATGGTGAGTTGATCATTCTCAGCACCTTGGCACTGAGTGGTGGATCTTTGGAAAGGATGTCGGCAATCTCGTTCAAACCGGCCTTTTCATTTCTCACTGCGGCAAGAATTTCCATTGCTATGCCCGGCAGGGTTGCCAGATTTTCCGATTTCCTGATGATCTCTTCCACGTCTACTTGGCTCACTCTCTGTTCACCTCGTTGCGCCTCGGATAATCCAGTTCGTCGTGCACCCATCCAGCAGCCAGACACACTGCTATCACAGACACTTGTCTCTCCGAATCAGAAGCCTCATGCAACAGGCATGCCTCGAGAAAGTGGCGGCCCGGATTCCCCAGGCTCCTGGCCCAGGACCCCGACAGCTGGCAGCAACTGTGCCTGCCACCAGGGCACTGCCATGACAACATGCTGCTGATTCGCACAATTAGTAAAATAAATTGCCTGTAAATTCCCTGTCTTACAGTTAAATCGTCTGTCAGTTGCTCAGCCTGTGCTCTCGGGAAAAGAGCACCTTTTTGCTCTGAACCCCATTGTAGAACCTCACTTGCCGCAACTCTGCCATCTCCTTCTTTGTTTGATCTCCAACACAGCTTCTCTGTCAATGAAGCACTGCAGAGCCCCGAGGTGGCAAGGGCAGGGCACCACGAGTAAAAGAAAAATAGTACAGACCTGTATACCTTCCTTGTCAGAAAAAGCTCATGGAGGCATGGGTATTGCAAAAATAGATACTGAGGCACACCTCCAACCGCAACTCGGTATATGGCTATTGTGGTCCAAGGGGAGACCTCAGACAAGAGAATTTTATGAAATCATATCTGATTATAATAGGCAGCACTCTCCTTTGTCTGATCTTGTTCTTCCGGCGCCAGAGCCGCCGCCAGCCTCGGAAACTCTGTCAGGTAGACAGTGAATGCCAAATTAGAACAATCCTGGAACAGTCAATCATTGAGAGACAGGCTTACGAAATAGTCGTAGAACTGCAGGAAACCTCTTCATCAATGACTGCAGTTCCCATGGAATTGACCGAAAAGAACACTTTGCTGGTCGAGCTCCTGGACTATGGCAGTGAATTGACAAAGTTGCGCCAGTTGCCCCTGACTGTCTACTTTCGGGTGGGACATGGGCAAGGACAACAGTTTTTCTATTTCAATACGTCAGCAAGCGGCATCATCCAGAAGCAGATTGGCCGAGTGAAACATCGGCTTCTCAGTATTGCAATTCCTTCTTGTCTACACCAGGGCCAGAAACGGCGTCACTACAGACTGCAACCTGCCAAGGCAGCGCGTGTATGCGTTTCTCTCAGAGCGACAGGGCCAGCTCACCGCAGGCGCCAGCGCCTGATGCTGCAGAATGCTCCCGTGGATGATATCAGCGCCGGCGGTCTCAGCTTCACCAGCAGAGATCTTCCTGCAATCAGCGAACTTGGCAAAGGCGACGTCATGGTCCTGGAAGTATCATTCCAGCCGTGCTGTTTCGAAAGTCGGCAAGCAAGGGTGCCAGCAACCATCTTTTTCCAGGCGGAGCTCCTGGGCAACAGGCTGATAAAGCAGGGCAGGCGGCGTTTGCGTTTCCGCTTTCTCAGCCGACAGGTTGATGCGGGCTATGGCAAGTCCTATTTCTCAGATGACCTGGACAGGCTGAACGAAGATCTGTCACGCTGGATTCATGAATGTCAAAGGATGATCATCAAGCAACGGCGGCTGGCAGAAAACCTTGAGCATGGTCAAGAGCATCGTCGCTCGGTATCTCAACGCTCGCCCTGACCCTGGAAGGACGACAGAGAGACTTCCTCCTTGCCCTGCGTTACCCAACTCGCAAGGGCAACCTGTCCCCCTGCCAAGACTCTCTTACTTTGCTGTAATTCTGCAACATGCCTTCTGGGAACGGCCATTGTCAGGAGCGAGGAGAGGATGGCGATGGGAGTAGCAGCAGTTGTGCAGTACCAGTTGCTTGCCGAGCAGCTTGTTGGTATTTATGACAATCGGTCCCAGGAGGTTGATTGTCATGGCCGTGGGATCCTGACGGGGGATGGTTACCAGGCCATAGACGGCACACTGCCCCTCGTCTTGCAGTTGCAGTTCTTGCTTGTCCTCTTCGTGCAACTCTATCTGGTATTCAGGAACAACAGCTGCCGTCAGGACGACCACAAAGGCCAGGGTAGGATCATCAATAGATTGCAGCCAGAGAAAGGGAGAATCCTCCCTGTGTGACAGAAGCACGAATCTTTTCTGCTGCGGAAATCCCACCAGCCCTTTGGGCAGAGTGACGATCTGTCCAGTAGTGATCTGGATCTTGCCGAAGCGGCTCGTCTCAACATGAAGAATATCGCTTTGCTGGGCTTTTTCTTCTGCTGTGTTCTGCAAACTATTCTCCTCTACCGCGAAGCCACAGAGAATGCGCCTCCTGAAGATCAGCGGGTGCGGCTGCAGCCATGCGGTTCTGAGCCGCTATACGCTGGTATACTTCACTGCGATGAACGGCGGTATCTGCCGGGGCACTGATTCCCAGCCGTACTTGCCGTCCTCTGATCTCCAGTACCTGTACCAAGATATCGTCACCTATCTGTATTCCCTCTCCAGCCTTCCTGGCTAATATGAGCACCTCTCACCCTCCGTGGTGAACTCGAGACGATCCATTGTCTTGCTGCCGGTGGAGCCTGACGGCTACCCATTGTGCCGCTGTCTCCTGCTGCGGCTCTCCTGTCCCGCCCATCTGATTTGCGGGCTCTATGCTAACTTTGCCAACCGCTCAGTAGTGCCACCTCAGAGGTAGTCGAGCAGAGTGATCCTGGTGATCATGGTGGCAGATTGCAGAGCAGCCTCATAGGCAAGCTGCTGATTTTTGAGCTGGGTAATGGCGGCAACTATATCAGCGTCCTCCACCTGAGAAAGCCGTTCTTTGTTGAATAAGCCCAGGGAATCATTGAGAGTCTCTCTGACATCCAACCGTTCGAGCCTGGCCCCCACGTCTGCCGCCTCATCGAGCACTTTGTCCTGAGCTGCAGCCAGTTCCACAAGGCTGCTGCCAATAGCCTCGGTATTATTGTTGAGCAGCGCCGCCCGCAGCTCATCCAGGATGTCCAGGACGCTCTTGCCACTTGCCAGTTCGAGCACGCCTGAAGCGGTTACGTTCTTGGTCACTTTGGCGTTGCGGCCAATGTGCACCTCAACGGCATCATCCCCGGCCGTCATCTCATAGTGATGGATGGGAACGGTATAGCGGTCTGCCACCTGGAAGCTGCCGCCAAGAACGTCAAAGTTCACGTCCATGCCTGCCGCGATGTTCACGTCTGTACCACTGGCCACGTTATTGTACTCTGCCCAGGTGGTGCCGCCGTCGTTTGAGACTCGGAAGGAGATGGTGGATTTGTCTGCGGCCACAGCTGTTACCTCGATCAGGTAGGGATTGCTGGGAAATGTCTGGTCTATGAGTAGAGGATCCCAGGTTACGGTAATGTCTGCAGCATCGCCTCCAGTCTGCTGGTGGGCCACAACATCTGCTACACTGTTCAGGTGGCCAACTGCCTGCTGGTCTGTCTGAAAACCAGAAAAAACATACACGCCGTTCTGCTGAAAATTGACAGCCTGCATGACTTCTTCTGAAAGATGCCAGACTTCGGCAGCGGCAATTCTGCGATTCTCAGCAGACGATGTCTCGGAAGCCATCTGCACGGCAATCTCTTTTGCCCTGGTAAGTACCTGGGTTATGTGGTCTATAATACTTTCACTGGCCTGCAGTTGCGCTTTGGCCTCGTTGATGTTGTCGCTGTATTGCTGCAGTTCGCTCAAGCTGCCTTTGATGTCCAGCGCAAGGGCAGCAGCTGGAGGATCATCTGCAGGGCTGCTGATCCTCTTGCCGGAACTGACAACCTGATTCAAGTCCTGCAACCTTTCTGTCTGTCGAAAGAGGGTCTGAATAATCTGGTCGTATACCGTCCTGGTGGCAACTTTCATAAGCCATCTCCCTGAGTGCTCGGCTGCAGGGCCTCTCTTCTAGAGATGCTGCCCTGAGCCGGTCTCTCTGGCAGCGCTTCTCTTTTCAACTGCCCCGGTATTCTAGGTCTTGGTGTTCAACAGGGTCTGCAACATCTCGTCAGTGACGCCAATGAGTTTTGCCGCCGCAATGTAAGCATGCTGATACTTTATGATATTTGTCATTTCCTCATCCAGGGACACCCCGGCTACTGAATCACGCATGCTTGTCAATTGTTGTTGCAAACCCTCACTATACTTATGACGGCTGCTGGCCAAAGCACTGTCATTTCCAACTGCAGCAACCAGACCAGAGCGAAAAATCTCGCCAAGGGTCCCTTGCTGGCGGCATATCATAGTTTGCTGATTGCGCAGCTCTGCAATGGCCAGTGCATTGCGGTTATCGCCCGGTGCAAACGGCTCGCTACCAGCAGGCCTTGCTGCCGCCACCATTCTGGCGTCAGCCGCAAGCTCTGGCCTCACTCGCAGGTTGCTTGCCAGATCACGATTTGCCAGCAGCACAAAACCCTCGCCATTGCGCGGGCCGCTGCCCTTGTCGGCTATGGTAACCCGCAAACCATCAAAGTCGTAGGAAGTGCCAGAGACATAGGGTTGAGCTGCCACTACCAGAGCGCCAGTGGAAAAGTTGCTGATGGAGATTTCCATGACGCCACCGTTCATATTGAATTGAACGTGATAGCGGTCACCCGAAACCTCAGCCGGGTTATAGAGGCCCACAGTGTTGCTGGCACTGTCGTAAAATTCAGTCGTAATATTAACGCTATCACTGGTACCGGCATCAGGAAGACTGCCAAAGGTGGGAGTGTAAGTGAAGAAGTCAATGCCATCATTGCCTTCCAGGTCGACGCCGAGTCGGTGCAGTTCATTGACCATGTTGGCCAGATGGGCGGCCAGCCCGTCCAATGTCTCTTCATACTTGGGGATGAGTTCGTCCCTCACCTCGAGCCAGCCGCCAATTTTGCCGGCGCTAACGCTGTCAGTGATATCTGTGTCACCGTTGTAGAGCAGCCTTTGTCTGTTGTTGCCGTCCAGGGCAGTGCTCAGGTGCCAGGAACTGGTGCCCTCCACCAGGGTGTAGCCGCCCGGCAGGAAAACAGACAGAGTTCCCTGCTCGCTTTCCAGGGAGCTCACTGGCACCAGTTCGCTGAGTTTCTCGAGAATAAGGTCGCGTTGATCCCGCAGATCATTAGCATGACCGTATTGAGATTCATTGGCCACAATTTTTTCATTGAGTTCAGCCAGTTGATCCACGTAGCGATTGACTTCTGTACAGGCATTGCTGATGGTAAAATCCAGGTCATCCTTTACACTGTCGAGATGAAGGGCGGCATTGTTCATAGCCTCCGCAAGAGATCTGGCCCTGGCTATCAGGGTGGTCCTCTCTGCCATGCCTCCGGGATTGTTGCTCAGCTCTTCCCAGCTATTCCAGAAATCATCCAGCAGCTGGTTGAGGCCGGGCCCCTCAGTCTCATTGAAGCGCGATTCCAATACGGCCAGCACCTGCTTTTCTGCCTGCCACCTGGAGGTCTGGGCATGCTTGTCAATCAGTTGCTCATTGAGAAATTGGCTGTAAGCGCGTTGGATCTCCAGGGTCTCCACCCCGGTGCCCATCAGACCCACATCCACAGGAACCGGTTCATTGGCCTGCAGAATCGCCCTCTGCACTGAATATCCTGGGGTGTTCACATTGGCAATATTATGGCTCGTCACTTCCAGGCCATTTTGCTGCACTTCCAGGGCTCTCTGGGCAATGTCGAGTATGCTGTTTATTCCTGGCATGCTATACCTCTCTGTGCAAATAAAGAGGTCCTGGCTTTCTTTCGACAGTATGGGGTGTGGCTGAATACGGCTGGCAGTGTCCAGCAATGCCTGCATGCATGCAGGCCAGAGCATCCTGGCAAAAGGCCAGGCCTTCACCAATCAGAATACTGTTGCGACTCTGGAGAAATCCCAGTTTTTGCTTCCAGTCCTGCGCCAGCTGCCATGCCTCTGTGAGGAGTGTCCCTTGTGAATCTTTGGCAACGGCCATTTCCAGCAAAGCTTGCAGCTGTGTTGGTCCGGCAGGGATCTGCCAGCAAGTCGCCAGTCTTTCCTGGTACTCGTCCACTCTTGCAGCCGCCATTCCGAGCTCATGGAGTACCCCACTTTTCTTCGCTGCCAGGGCGAGCAGACCGTCAAAGTCAAAAGAACGCAAATTCTCCTGCTCCTCTTCCAGCAAGAGATACAGCTGCTGTAAACATTGGCTGACCTCCTGCAGGGACTCTGTCAGTTGTCTTACAGTTGTATGGGGCATCACTGACCCTCCATCTACTTATCGACACAATGTCCTTGTTTCACAAGCAGCAAGAGAGGATTTCCTTCCCGGAGCGCAGCCCAATACCGCAGTTGCAGACTCAGCGGTTGAGCAGAGGCAGAGCCAGCCCATTTTGTACAGTCTTTCTGGGACCACTTTTCAGGCGCGGCAAAGAAGCAGGCTGCGGCTCCTTCTCTCCAGTCTGCTCGACAGCAGGGCTCAGCTGCTTGTACATGAGTTCCGCCAGGCCGAGGCCGGAGCCCCGAGCAATGCCTCTGCAAAACTCCTGGTCCAGGAAGTCCTGGAACATCTCCTCCCCCTGGCCACCATGAAACAGCTCGCATTTGCTGATGGTCTTGCGCAGCCCTCTTACTATCTGATGCAGGAGCACGGCTTCGAATTCCCCGCAGGCCCTGCGCAGAGCCTGCTTCTGGTCTCCATCCTCCTGGAGGTGAAAGTCCAGGGCGCTGCCCATGCCTGCTGCTCCATCAATCATCTGTGGCCTCCTTCAGACCATTCCCTGTTGCTTGTTGTCCATCTTCGGCCTCTTCCGATAAACAGCTGCTTTGCAACTTCATGGAAAGGCCAGTTGTTCGACCAGATCCACGAGCAATACGGTAGTCATGATCAGATGATCTGCAGTTCCGCCTGCAGGGCGCCGGCTGCTTTCAAGGCCTGAAAAATGCTGATAAGATCTCGCGGAGTGGCGCCAACTGCATTGAGGGCCTGCACTACTTCGCCGATGTTGGCACCCTCTTTAACCAACAGCAATCTCTTGGTGCCCTCCTGCACCTGCACATCACTTTCAGGGGTTACCACCGTACGGCCTCTCCTGGCAAAAGGCGCTGGCTGGCTCACGTTGCGGGTCTCCTTGATCTGGATGCTCAAACTGCCGTGGGCCACAGCCACCGTGGAAATTCTCACATTCTCGCCCATTACTACGGTGCCGGTCCGTTCATCCACCACAACTCTGGCCTTGCTGTCAGGAATGATTTCGATCTGCTCGAGGCGGGCCATGAGACCCACCAGATCTTCTCTAGCCGAGGCCGGCACTTCCAACCTTATGGTGCCAGCGTCTATGGCCCTTGCCACCTCTCCTTGCAGGTATTTGTTGATTGCCGCTACAGTGCGAGTTGCCGTGGTAAAATCCGGATGAAACAGGTTTATTCCTATGGTGCTCTCGACGCTGAAATTGTATGGCAGCTCCCTTTCCACTGTTGCCCCTTCGGGGATGCGGCCCACCGTAGGGAAGTTTTTTTGCACCCCGCCGCCTGCAGCGCCTACAGCCTTGAAGCCTCCAATCGAGACCGCTCCCTGCGCCAGGGCGTATACCTGGCCATCCACACCTTTGAGGGGCGTGAGCAACAGGGTGCCGCCCTGGAGACTCTCAGCGTCTCCCAGGGAGGAGACCAGTACATCCAGCTTGCTGCCCCGGCGCGCAAAGGAGGGAAGATCTGCCGTCACCATCACAGCAGCCACATTATCCACTTTCACCTGCTCACGCGGCACATCCACCCCCAGGCGCTCCAGCATGTTGACCAGGGTTTGCACGGTAAATTTAGTTCCCTTGCCGTCTCCGGTGCCTTCCAAACCAACCACCAGGCCATAGCCGATGAGCTGATTCGAACGCATTCCCTGGACCGCGGCCATATCTTTCAGGCGTACGGCAGCAGCCTGATCACAGATTCCCCAAGCAAGAAAAATTGCCACAAAGATCAAGGCAAGCACTCTGTAGCTGTCGTATGTCCGTCTCACGTCTTCACTCCAGAAACCAAGTGGTTGCTCAGCAGGCGCTCAAAATGGCCAGACAATATCCAGCACTCGCGCCAACCAGCCGGGCCTCTGCTTTTCACTCACCACTCCCTTGCCATAGTATTCAATCCTGGCGTCAGCAATGAGACTGGAAAGCACGGTATTGTCGACAGTGATGTCCTCTGGCCGCACCATGCCGCTGAGCACGATGATCTGGTCCTCATTGTTCACTCTGATCTGCCGGCTGCCCCTGATGATCATATTGCCGTTGGCCATGACCTTCACCACTTTGGCGGAGATGGAGGCAACCATGGTTTCGTTGCGCGTGGTACTGCCGGAGCCGTCAAAGTCGTTTATGGTGTGTGCCCTGATCATGTGATCAGGATCGAAGCCGTACGACTCGTTCCAGTGGTCTTTCAGCCAATTCTCATAGCCGAAAAAATTGTTGATTCCCAGATCGACCTTAGAATCTCGAGCAGTACTGGTCTTGGCTTCTTTGCTGGCTTTGGCAGTCTCGACAATCTTGATTCTGACAATATCACCCACATTGCGCGCTCGAAAATCGCTGAACAGAGAGGTGTTCTGGCCATGCTGCCACAGTCCCGCATCAGGCGGCAGCTCCTCTTTTGTTGGCGGCTCAGCAAACCGTGACAGATCCAGACCGGCCTGCTGGTCAACCACCGGCGTACCGGCGCAGCCGCTCATAAGGCAGAGCAGCAGTATTGCCAGCATTCTTCGGAAAACTAAGCTCATTTTGCTCCCCTCGCACCTCGCCTTAAAAGTCGACCCGCACACTGCTGGGCCCCAGAACGCGGCCAATGATCTCCTTGCCGCTGCTGAGATTGGCCACCCTGATAGCGCTGCCCTCATAGCCATCTTCCAGAGCCCTGCCAGTGGTTACCACCTTCAAGCAGGCAGACTCGGCCACAATGACCAACCGGTCGCCTCGTTTGATCAACGGTGCTCTTTGCAGCATCCGGGAGAGAACCACCTCCCCTGCTCGCAGCGGCTGCACCGTCTGCATACCAATGGCGTCGCTCACATCTGTTAGCACGCCGCCGGGCATTCTTGCCAGATCCACTGTCTTGCTGCACAGGTCTCCCCTTTGAATCTTCTGACGTCGCCGCAAATCCCTGGCTGCTACCACCACCTGTTGCCTCACCTCCACCCGCCCGGAAAGACGCACGGCTCGCTGGCGCACATCATCGACAAAGAGAGTTGCCAACAAGGTGACAGTCCCCAGGTAGCGCGACTTTCCCAGGGTCTGCACCTTGTAGGAAAATCTGCCCACAGGAAGCAACACCGCCTCAGGCACTCTTATGTTGCTGAATCTCACCGTGGCTGGAGGCCAGGGCATGTGCGCCTTCACGTGTTCTCTGAATATGCGCACCAGTGTGCTTTTGCCCACTGTTTGAGCGCGTCGGGTCACTACAAGCTGTCGAGGAAGCACCACGGAAAGATGCGGCCGGCTGAGGCGCGCCTTGAGTTTGTAGCTCAGAAATTTGCGATCCAGCACCAGACGCCCACCAGCCGCAGGGGCGTGAGCCACTACTATCTGCTTGAGCTCTGCCAGCTGGGCATCACTCTGGCCGCTGAAAGAGGCTACTTCGCCCAGAGTAATCAGGCTACCTGTTACTTCCGCCTGCTCGTGTATCCTGATTTCCAGGGCACAGGCGGCAGGCGAGCTCCAGGCAAGAATGATGCCGGCAACCAGTGCTGCGAGGCCCACTGTCACTTTACTATTTCTCATTGTCTCACCTTACCTACCGCCGGATGGAGTTGGCCATCTGCAGCATTTCGTCAGCAGCTTTGATGGCTTTTGAACTCACTTCATAGGCCCGCTGGCTGATTATCATATTCACCATCTCTGTCACCACGTCCACATTGGACATCTCCAGGTATCCCTGGGCAATTGTTCCCACACTGTCCACCCCAGGAGTACCCTCCTGGGGATCGCCTGAGGCCTCGGTGGGAATAAAGCCGTTGCCGCCGATGGCCTGCAGGCCGGCAGGATTGGCAAAAGTATAGAGAGAGAGCTGAGTGGAAGCCAGTTCAGTGCCGTCTGAGCCGATTGCCACCAGGCGGCCGCCAGAATCCACAGTCACAGTGTTGGCTTCGCTGGGGATGGAGAACTCCGGCTGCAGACGCTCGCCGTCGGCAGTGCAGATAAAGCCCTCACTGTCTCTCTTGAAGGCGCCGGAGCGGATGTAGACCTCTTCGCCGTTGCGGAGGATCTTGAAGAAGCCCTTGCCCTCAATGGCAAAGTCGAGTTCGTTCTTGGTTTCCACATAGTCGCCCTGGGAAAAAAGCTTTTGCACTGCCACAGGTTTCGTTCCCATGCCCACCTGGATACCTGTGGGCACCTGGTTGCCGGAGGCAGTGGTTGCTCCTGGAGCCCGCAAAGTCTGATACAGCAAATCTTCGAAATCTGCCCGGCTCTTCTTGAAGCCGTTGGTGTTCACGTTGGCAAGGTTGTTGGCGATGATATCCATTTTCAACTGCTGCGCTGCCATGCCCGAGGCAGCCACCCATAAGCCGCGGATCATGTCTTCCTCCTTACATGCTGAACCCGGATGCTGCCGAGCAACTGTGGTCCCTGCTCGGCAATGTCCCTGCAGTAATCCTCCACAATCCCCTATTGACTCTCCCCGCTATCGCAACCTGCCGAAGTCATTTATGGCCTTGCTGTTTATCTCGTGCAGGGCTCGAATGATCTTCTGGTAACTCTCGTAAGCTCGGACGGTCTCGAGCATTCTCACCATCTCTGCCGTTGCTTTCACATTGGCCTCTTCCACATAGCCCTGCTCGATGGAAGTTTCTGTCTCGGAGGGCCTGTTCTCCATCATGTCAGCGGTTGCCCTGAACAGTGAGCCGCCTTCTTTCTGCAGATACTCAGGATTGTCAAATACCACTACCTCGAGGGTGTCAATGGCGTCGCCATCCACAGTTATCTGCCCTGTCTTATCAACACTGATCTCGCCCTCAGGAATGTTTATAGGCCCGTTCTTGCCGAGAACGAGTCCGCCATCCGAGGTAACCAGCATGCTGTCGCCGTTCACCTGAAAAGTGCCCTTCCTGGTATAGCGAATGCCGTAGTCCGTGCTGATTTTGAAAAACCCTCTGCCTGAGATGGCAAGATCCAATGGGTTGCCGGTGTACTTGAGCGTGCCCTGACTGGTGTCCACCTGCACACTGACGAAGCGCCGATAGAGTTGCTGATCCTGAATCACCTCTGCACCTGCCTGTTCTCCATTCATCTGCCTCAGCTGATCACGCATGAGAATGTGAAAGGAGAGGCGGTCCTTCTTGTAGCCCGGCACATTGATGTTGGCCAGGTTGTTGCTGATGATGCTCAGTTGCAGCTCTTCATTGAGACTGCCATTGATGGCTTCATATATTCCTGATATCACAGGAGCCTCCCTTGAATGTTTCTTCTGGTTGCCATAAGCATTAGGCAACCTTTATACCAATGAGGCTGGATCGACTGATTTTCATTCAACTATTTAATTTTGCTGGATTACTTAATTTTTCATTCCTGAAAATTCTCTGCCATCTTCTCTTGTTTTGCCGATTGCTGCCTGCAACTAGGAAATTGTTTCCTAGCATGAATTTTCAGGTCCATTACTGCAGCAGCCAGGCAGTGGCCCGAGGCAACAGGGGAGCAAAACCTATGGTTGTGCCGTGGGAGGTCCTGCTGTCTTGCGTTGTTCGTTCAAGCGGTAGACAAAGGCCAGCACTTCGGCCACTGCTTGATATAGAGAAGCAGGGATGTGCTCCTGCCAGTCGAGCTGGGCAAGAGTTTCCACCAGGTCCGGGTCTTCCCTGATAGGCACGCCATGGAGGCGGGCAACTTCAATGATTCGTTCGGCAAGCAGCCCAGTTCCTTTGGCTGTCAAACGAGGGGCCTTGTCTTTGTCTGGCTGATAACTGAGAGCTGCTGCTTTTTTCCTCTTGTCCATAAGAGTCCACTCGCCTGCTCAGCCAGCAGACATTCAAGCTGGCCTGCACCATGCACATCGACAATGTCAGCAAGCAAAGGCAGAAAAATTCACCGGCAATCGAACAGAATAGAAAACCTAGAGGACAGTATGGAAAAATTCCGCTTTTGCCATGCCCTCACTGCTAAGGGGAGGCGGTAACTTCTGCAAGTCTGCTGCTGAACAACCGATAACTCCCACCTGGAAACCGCGGGCAGCAAGCGCCTTTTCGAGGTGTACCAGCCGGGCGCTGATCCAGGCCGCCACCTCCTCGCTTTCCACAAGCAGCCGGCACGAAAGTCTCTTGCTGCGCAACTGTATATCTGCCTGTAAAGAGCCCAGGCAACTCAAACAAAGCCGCATGCACACCTTGAAAGTAAAATCTCCCTGTTCTTTCTTGTGCTCCTTATCTTCAGTCACGAAGATTTCTACACCGCCATGGTCCTTTTCCATCCTGGCGGGCACGAACCAGAACCAGTGGCCAGGGTCGCGTCTGCTCAGCACATTGTACTGTTGCTGAGCTTCCACCAGCTGCAGCACTTCTCGCCCCAACTGGGCCAGTCTTTGCCGCTCCTTGCTTTCGGCAAACTCCGTTAGAGCCTGCGGCAGTTTCAGCAGTATTCCTTTCAGATCTTCGGCAAACAGGGGCTGAGCCCCGCGGCCAACGAGCCAGCGCCAGATCTTGTGTTCCCAGAACAGTCCTCCAGAAAGAAGCTGGTTGGCCAGCCAGCTGCCAGCCAACACCGTTGTGGGCTCGAGGGTTATCACTGGCAACAGACGGCTCAGCCGCTGCAGTTCTTTCGCTGATCTTTCATTGCTGATCTGCTGCTGGCTGGCTGCTGCCAGGCGGGCGAGATCGCCCATGAGCACTCTGCTTGCCCGGTGAACAACCTGCCAGCACTGCAGCAGCCGGTTTGTCTGGTTGGCCTGGGGGGTCAGGACTCGCAGGATCGTCTGCTCTCCCAGTTGCTGGACAAAGAAGCGATACTGTTGGCCAGCCCTGAGAGGCAGTTGAGATCTGGCCTGAAATCGGATGCCTTTGGCAGTAATCGTGGCTGTCTGGTCCCTGTGTAGCTCTAGCACCTGGCCCCAGAAAACATCGCCATTCTTGAAAAGGCGGCCAAAATGGCTTGGCCTGGTATCCAGGTAGACGAGGGGTAGGTGGCTGTGCACCTTGAGATCGAGCACCATGGTACCTCAATGACTTGGTGGTCACAGCCATCCCGGTCCCTGATACTGTGACCCGCTTGCCCCAGGATTTTCTGGTCACGACGAACAACAGACCTTGCTGCTCTCATTGACTGCCTGATTGACTTTCAACATCAGGGCCACTTCCCCGACTGGCAAATTGACTGCTGTGGCGATCTCAGCAATTGACTCTCCCTGCTCGGCACGTTCCAGCACAACAGCCAATTTTTCTTCTCGCGGTAAAGCGGCGGCAAGTCCCGCCTTTGCCTCCTGGCGGCCAGCAGCAGTCAACTTCAGGTCCAGATCCTCCTTCAGCTGTTCCATGCGGGTCAACCGCTCCTCCACGCCAGCCAGGACCTGTTCCGTCAAGGCCTTCTTTTCTGCCAGATGGGCTGCCAGATCATCCGCCAGTTTCCTGATATCTGTCATCAGGGCGCCTGTCTGGCTATCCGGGGCCGAGCTCTGACTCATCCTGGTGGTTCGCAGCATAAATACCAGATAACAAAGCAGGCCGAGCACTGCCACATCTACCAGTAGTCGGCCAATGGCTAAGGTGTGCATGTCTACCCCATTTCTTCGTCCTAGACCACGATATCAATGAAGCGGCCGGGTTCGTCGCTGGCAGCCGCCTCACCTTCAGAGCCGTCATCCTTGCTGTTCTTCTTGTGGCGCTCATCTTTCCCTTTGTTGTGGGCTTGCCGCTCGGATATTGCCAGATTCTGGTCGCTTGCGGCGGACTTGCGAACCTGCTTCTGCTTTTGACTCCGCTCCTGCTCCGCAGCAGTCATGGTGGTCCTTTTTTGCCATTCGGGGGTCTGCTGTTGAATCTCCTGGAGTTTTTCTACCTTTACTCCTTCAGCAATGACGCCGCCCATGGAAGCAGTGCTACTCATGGCCATCCCCCTGCTTCTGCCGGCCAGCTCTCTCTGTCAGGGCCGACACTGGCTAATTGATCTCGACTGTTCAACTCCTCCCTGCCACTCCCTGCTCCCTCCCGGACAATTCGAGGATTCTGGCGAAGCCTAATTCGTGATACCTCTGGACTTACACAGTGGTTTGCCATTCAACCCAGATGCTAATATTGTCAGACTGCAGCCACCACTCCAGAATTTTGCGTATTTCAGCCTGCACTTCTGCTTCTCTACCCGACATTAACTGCGACCCGGCCATTCTCGCCAGCACACCGTAGATATCGTCGCGAATAGCAATCCGGTTGCGCCTGAATCTCTTCCTCGCCTCTGCCGGCCAGCTGACTTCCACAGATACCTGAACCACCTTCTGATTCGTCCCCTCTTGAAGGGGAATAAAAAAGTCCTGCAGATGTTCGGAACTCTGGCGCAGCAAGGCGCTTTGCGATGAGCTGCCAGCCTGTGGCTCATTTCTGGAGAGCAGAATTCCGGCAGCAATAGCAACAGCAAGCAGCACCACAACTGCTGCCGCCGAAGCGAACAGCAGCTTATGCTTGCTTGTCTTTTTCTCTGCAGCCGCCTCGCTGTCCTGTTCCTGGGAGTCGTCAGCTGCAGAGTGCTTCTCATCTCGAGCATCTGCAAGATCTGCGGCCGCCACATCTCGCGGCTCTTGCTCGTCAAGCGCTGCTGTTTGCTGTTGTTCGTCTATGTTCAACTCCATTGCCTGTTACTCCCTCGTCTGCCGCGACTTCTTTTCGGGAAAATAGGAGTGAAGCTTGCGGCGCAGACGCAAGACGGCCTGCGTCTGAAGTTGAGAGATGCGAGATTCGGTGTAGTTCATCACCAGGGCAATTTCCCGCATGGTAAGCTCTTCGTAATAATAGAGAGTGACTACCAACCGCTCCTTTTCCGGCAGCTGCTCAATGGCTGCCGCCAGCACCTGGCGCAGCTCAGCCAGCCCCAGAGCCTGCAGAGGATCACCGTTGCCGTTTTCTCCGCTTAGCAGACTCAGTAGACTGTCACATTTGAGATCGGGACACATCCTGGCCAGTTCACTCTCGGTGATCAGAGAGAGACCTCGCACCTCCTGCAGGAGCTGGTAAAAGCCTTCCATATCCTCGCCCAGCGCAGCGGCAACTTCCTCCGGCTCAGCAGGTCCACCCTTGGCACCTTCAACAGCTTCATAAGCTCGCGCCAGCATGTGGGCTTTTTTGCGCACCGAACGCGGCACCCAGTCCATCTGCCGCAGTTCATCTATCATGGCACCACGGATGCGAAATTCAGCATAGGTTTTGAACTGTACCTGTTTGGCAGGGTCAAACTTTTCAATGGCGTCTATGAGGCCGATCACCCCAGCGCTCATGAGATCGTCCATGCTGACGCTGGGGGGAAGTCTGTTGGCCAGTCTGGCCGCTATGGGTTTGATCAGGGGGGCAAATTCCAGGATGAGAGCCTCACGCTGTCGGCTGTCCACAGCGGACCATTTGTGACTGGCTCTGTTCTGGTATGATTTGAGTTTGCCAAGCGGTTGCTGTCGGGCAACCATGACCCTTCTCCATTGCTTACTGCTAGAGATTTATCAGCCGACGCCAGAAAAATTTTATGTTGCCGCTCACCTGCGGCTGTTTGCCGGAGCTCCAGACAGCCTTCGCCAGCTTGAGGAAACTCTTGCTGGCCGGCGCTTCGGGATACAGCTGAAGCACCGGCTGCTGACGGCAAACTGCTGCTGGGACATGCTCATCAAAGGGTATCCACCCCAGATAATCAAGGGAAGGTCCCCCCAAGAATCTTATGGCCACTGTACTCAGCTGGCGATATACCATCTCAGCCTCGTCTTCCTTCTCAACCCCGTTGACCAGCACTTTGAATTCTGTCTCCCGATAGCGGGTGTACAGCACTTTGATCAGAGCGTAGGCATCAGTGAGCGATGTTGGTTCACTGTTGGCAATAACCACTTTCTCCTGGGCAGCCATGTTGAAATACATGACGTTGGCAGAAATGCCCGCACCAGTGTCTATTATGAGGGCATCGAAACACTCTTCCAGAGTGTCCAACTCATCCAGGAGGCTGAGGCGCTCGCTGTCGCTGAGATGGGTGAGCTCCACCACGCCTGAGGTGGCGGGCAATATGGTAATTCCTGCTGGCCCGGGCACCAGGATCTCCTCGAGCTTCCTTTTACCTCTGAGCACATCTTGCATGGTATAGGGAGGATCCAGTCCCAGGAGAACATCAATGTTGCCGAGGCCCAGGTCAGCATCGAGTACTAGCACCTTTTTGCCTCGCTGCTGCAGGGCAATGGCCAGGTTGGCCACCACATTGGTCTTGCCAACGCCCCCCTTACCACTAGTGACCGAGATTACCCGCACCGGTGTAGTGGCACACTGCAGTTGAATTTCTTGTTGCTCAGCCTGCAGACAGTCTGCTGCCGGCCTGTTATGATTGGCCATCATTTTCCTGAGCCCGATTGCCTGATCCATATGTCCAATCCTTGTCAGCCATTTCCGTTTCAACAGCGTTCATGCTCGCCACAAGGGCGCAAATGCTGCGTCCTCTGGCGACAAATGCTGCCAGCCGCTCTCTGGTCGCTGCCTCGATGTCCTCGGGAACCCGCTGGCCGGTTGTAAAAAAAGATAGAGGACGGGGCTCAGTGAGCAGAAAATTCATCAGTTCAGCTCCATCACAGGCCTCATCCAGTTTTGTGATGAGATATCCCTTGTAGCCGAATCTTTCAAAGGCGGCAGCTGCCAGCAGCAGGTCACGGTATGCCGTGTTAGCACTGAGCACGAGCTGGTGCTCTACAGGCCAGGGCAGCCGGAAGATCTCTGCCAATTCAGCCAGATCGTCCTGATTTGCTGGACTGCGGCCGGTGGTGTCTATAAAGATCACGTCTTTGTCCAGGTGTCGTTTGAGCACCCGTCGCAGTTGGACAGCATTGGCTGCTGTTTCCATGGGAAGCTTCATTATCCGCGCATAGGCATACATCTGGTCGATTGCCCCAATGCGGTACTGATCCACGGTGACCAGTGCCACCCGTTTGCCCTGTTCAAAGGCTGTCCTGGCGGCGAGCTTTGCCATAGTGGTTGTCTTGCCAACCCCTGTGGGACCTATAAACGAAATTATTTGCTGGCCGTCCTCAGAAAAGGATGGTGGCGCCATGTCAATCTTGTCCAAAATATGATCCAGTACCTGGCGGACGCAATCCGAGCGGCTGCCTTTGCCATCTCGAGGCTGCTGCTGGTGTTCTGTCAGGGAAGAGCGAATAATGCCGTCTTTAATGCCCAGCTCTCTGTACACGGTGTATAGCTGTCCCAGATGATTGTCAAAAAATGCAGCACCGGCAAGCATTTGCTCCATCCGGCTGATCCAGAGCAGATCACGCAATTCCTCCAACTGTTGGTCGAGCCGCTGACACCACTGCGGCGACGGCCTCACCTGGTCCTGACCACCGGCCTCACCTGAGCTCTCCTCGAGCATGTCCAGATCAACTGCAGCGGTGACCTCGATCAGTTGCCCGCCAGCAGAAGAATTATTTTGCAGATTTCTGCTGCCGAGGACAACCGCACCAGGCCCCAGCTCAGATCTGATCTTGCGCAAGGCTTCATGAGAATTTCTGGCAACGAAACGTTTAATCCGCATGGCTCAATGTAAGTGTGTCAATGACTTTGACTTCTGTATCTGCCACAATTTCACTGTCTGAAAGTACAGCGAGTTCCGGTTGAAAACGTTCAACGAGCTTTCGCAAGTGCCTTCTAATTCTGGGAGCTGCCAGCAGCACCGGCGTACCCACCTCGGGAGCCAGCCGCTCAACAGTCCGTCTGAGTACTGCGGCAATCTTCTCTACCAGTGCAGGCTCCATCGCAAGGTAAGCGCCGTGTTCTGTTTCTCTTACTGCCTCGCTTATGGCCTGCTCCACATCTGCACCCACCATCACAACGCGCAGAGTGTTATCTGGACCCGTATGAGGCCTGATGATCGTCCTCGCCAGCCGCTGCCGCACGTACTCAGTGAGAAGATCCGGATCCTTGGTCATGGGAGCATAGTCAGCAAGGGTTTCCACAATGGTGAGAAGATCACGAATGGAAATGCGCTCCCGAACCAGATTTTGCAGAACCTTCTGAATTCCACCCAGGGAGAGCAAAGTCGGCGTCAATTCTTCAACAACTTTGGGATGTGTTTTTGACAGGTTGTTGAGCAGATTCTGAACATCCTGACGTCCAAGCAATTCATCAGCGTGGCGTGCGATGATCTCGCTGAGATGAGTGGCAATCACGCTGGCAGGGTCAGCAACGGTGTAGCCGGCAAACTGGGCCTCCTCCCTTTTTGCTTCCGGAATCCAGATGGCGGGCAGACCAAAGGCTGGTTCTACTGTGGGAATGCCTTCTATTCGGCGCCGCACATCACCCGGCGCCATGGCCAGATAGTGGTCCGCCATGAGCTCTCCTCTTGCCACCTCATTGCCTTTGATGCAGACGGCATACTCGCCCGGTTTGAGCTGCAGATTGTCGCGAACATGCAATGGCGGCACCACGATTCCCATCTCCAGCGCAAATTGTCGGCGGATGAGACGAATCCTTTCCAGAAGATCACCCTGCTGCTCTTCATCCACCAGAGGAATGAGGCCATAGCCAACCTCGAGCGACAGCAGATCCAGTGGCAGCAAATTCTCCACCGTTTCAGGACCTCGACTCGGTTCCACTTTGTCTTGCTCCAGAGCCAGTTCAAGCTCTTTGCGCTGCTGCCGCACTCGATAGCGGGCCAGAGCTCCCATAGCAGCTGCCAGAAGCAGAAAAGGAAGCAGGGGAAGCCCGGGAGAAAGACTGATCACCAGGACGATGACTGCCGCAATAGCCAGAGCCCTTGGATGCAGGCCAAAATGCTGGGCGAATTCCCTTCCCATGTGGTCTTCGCTTGCTGCCCGGCTCACCAGGATGCCTGCGGCAGTGGAGATCACCAGGGCTGGTATCTGGCTCACCAGACCGTCGCCAATGGTGAGCAGGGTATAATTCTGTACTGCCGTGTGAAAGTCCAAGCCTTTCTGAAAGACCCCGATAATCAGCCCGCCGATAATGTTGATGAGGGTAATGAGAATACCGGCGATGGCATCGCCGCGCACAAATTTGCTGGCACCGTCCATGGCCCCATAAAAATCTGCTTCCCGGGCAATTTCGGCTCGCCGCCGCCTCGCTTCATCTTCGTCAATGAGGCCGGCATTGAGGTCCGCATCGATGCTCATCTGTTTTCCTGGCATGGCATCCAGGGTGAAGCGGGCGGCAACCTCGGCTATGCGGCCAGAACCTTTGGTGATTACCACAAAATTGACCACCACCAGGATGACGAACACCACCAGGCCTACAGTAGGATTGCCGCCAACCATAAACGAGCCGAACCCTTTGATGATCTTGCCGGCAGCACCGGTACCAGTGTGGCCGTGCAGGAGCACCAGACGGGTGGAGGCAACATTCAGTGAGAGTCGAAAGAGTGTGGTAATCAACAACAGTGAGGGAAAAATGGAAAATTCCAGGGGCCTGGTTGCATATATGGTGAGCAGAAGTATGAGCAGGGCCAGAGTAATATTGAAGGCCAGCAGCATGTCGAGCATGAGCGGTGGCAGGGGCACCATCATGACAATCAAGACGCCCACCACGCCCAGGGCCATACCCACTTCACTGCTGGCCAGAAGGGTAAGTGGCCGCCGTGATGCCATCTGTGATTCGAGCACTGTCATTTATCAGGAAACCTTTCCTTTGAGCCGGTACACATGGGCCAGAACCATTGCCACTGCCTGGAATAAGGCAACCGGAATCTCTTGACCAATATCCACCGTACGATACAAGTTCTGTGCCAGAGGTTTGTCCTCCACAATGGCCACCTGATGTTCTCGAGCCAACTCTTTGATGCGCTCGGCAATAAGAGCCGCTCCCTTGGCCACCACGGTTGGGGCATTCATAGTGGCGGCTTCATAGCGCAGGGCTACAGCCAGATGTTCCGGGTTGGTAATGACCACGTCTGCCTTGGGCACCTCGGCCATCATTCTTCTGCGAGCCATGGTCCTCTGCAGACTGCGAATCCGCCCCTTCACATGTGGATCACCTTCGCTCTGCTTGAGCTCTTCCTTTACCTCCTGTTTGGTCATCTTCAGATTGCGTTCAAACTCCCACCGCTGGTAAGCATAGTCGAGAATGGCAAGAACCAGCATGGCCCAGAAACCGCGCTGCATGATCTTCAGGGTGGCGCTGCCCAGATAGCGGCTGATTTGAGCTGTATTCATCTCCGCCAGGGGCAGCAGTTGACGGAATTCTCCCTTCAGAGTCCAATAAACAACCAGACCCACCACGGCAATCTTTGCCATTGACTTGCCGAGCTCTACCAGAGAACGCTGGGAGATGAGCCTGCGGGCCCCCTGCAAAGGATCAATCTTGGACAGCTTTGGCGTCACTGGTTCAGCACTCCAGACAAAGCCCACCTGCAGCAGATTCACCAGGAGCGCTGCCAGGGCCAGGGCAATCATCATGGGCAGGATCAGCCAGAGGTAGTGCCAGGTACTCCGATAGAGCCAGCTGGTAATATCGTTGTCTTGACGACCAAGTTCCGCAATCCTCATGAGGCTGGCAGAAAGCAAAGCTCCCAGTTTGTCCACCAGCCAACCGCCGTACAGGTAAAGCATCAGGAGGCTGGCGCCCAACACCGCCACCGAGACAATTTCCTGGCTCCGGGCAACCTGGCCCTTCTTCTTTGCCTCTTGCCGGCGCTTGGGAGTTGCTTTTTCTGTTTTTTCTTGAAATTGCGGTTCAGCCATTTACTAGTTCCAGGGAAAAGGTTGACTTTGCTGTCCTGGCATTTCCTTGTCAGCCGCTCTGTATGAGGCCATAGACAACGGGCAGCAGCTGTTTCAACAGGCGGCTGAAATAGGGGACCAGCGTGCCCATGGATATGCCGAAAATCAGCAGGCCAATGCCAATATTGAGCGGGAAGCCAACAATCAAGATGTTTATCTGAGGTACTGTCTTGCAGATCAGCCCCAGTGCCACCGTGGTGAGCAGCAGGGCAATCATCACTGGAGCAGAAATTCTCACCGCCACCTGAAACATGATGCTGCTCAACTTGACAAGCTTGGCATAGATTCCTGCCTGCAGCACAAAGCCGCCCGGCGGGATAAGTTCGAAGGAGCGGATCACGGCCTGCAGCAGCAAATGATGGCCATTGATCAACAGAAAGATGAGGATGGCCAGGATATAGCTGAACTGGGCCAGAATGGAGGACTGGCTGCCGCTCTGTGGATCAATGACATTGACAATGCTGTAGCCCATCTGAAAGCCTATGAACTGGCCGGCGATCTGAAAACCAGCGAGAATGATACGCACAGACAAGGCAAGCACCACGCCGAGGAGCGTCTCGGCACAGATCATCAGCACCATTTGCACGCTCGACTGCACCACCAGAGGCTGCACGGGAACAACCTGACTGAGAAAAAGCGCCAGCAGCAACGACAGACTGGCCTTCCATACCGTCGGCAAATTGACGCTTCCGAAAAACGGCAGCAGGAAAAGACAGACACTCACCCGGAAAAAGATGAAGAAAAAGCTATAGAGCCGGGGGGTAGAGAGTAGACTGTAGAGGAGTTCATATGGCATGGCATTACTCACACCCAGCAACTGCCTCGAGGAACGACAGCCGCCCGATGATACAGGCTGTTCTGTACCCCCGGAGCGGTCAATGTGCCCAACTGTGGCGGTTGCCCAGGCAACACAAGATTGTAGCTATCCTGATCCTTGTCGCAGACAGCGGTAAATATCGCCTGCAATACCCGGCTCAATGCACCAGGGTGGGAATAATGGTGATAATATGTCTGGCAAAAGCAGTCATTTTGCTGATCATCCATGGAGCAAAAAAGAGCAGCCCCAGCAATACTGCCACGATTTTCGGCACAAAGGTCAAAGTCATCTCCTGCACCTGCGTTACGGCCTGAAAGATGCTCACCACCAACCCGACTATCAGTCCTATGCCCAGCATTGGCAGAGAAATCAGCAAAGTCATCTCGACCGCCTCCCGTGCCAACCCCATGAGGAATTCAGGTGTCATTTTCCCCTCACACAAAGCTTTTCAGCAGCGAGCCCACCAGCAGGGACCAGCCGTCTACCAGGACGAACAGCAGTATCTTGAAAGGCAAAGAGATCATTATCGGCGGCAGCATCATCATTCCCATGGAGAGAAGTACACTGGCCACCACCATGTCTATGATGAGAAAAGGAATATAGAGCAGGAAGCCGATCTGAAAGGCTGTCTTCAGTTCACTGATGACAAAGGCAGGAATGAGCACCAGTATGGGGACATTTTCCTTGTTATCCGGGCGTGCAAGCTTTGCCGCCTTGACGAACAGGGCAAGATCCTGCTGCCTCGTCTGCTTCAGCATGAACTCTCTCAGGGGTTTGACCGCCCTGTCCAGGGCCTCCTTCTGTGTCAGCTCACTCGCCAGATATGGCTGCAGTGCCTGACTGTTTACCTGTTGCCAGGCAGGCGTCATGAGAAAGAAGGTGAGGAACAGTGCCAGGCCAACAAGCACCTGGTTCGGCGGCATCTGCTGGGTGCCGAGGGCCTGGCGCAAGAAAGAGAACACCACCACGATCCTGGTAAAAGAGGTCATGAGAACCAATATGGCCGGCGCCAGGGAAAGTACAGTGAGGATGAAGAGAATTTCCAGGAGAACTGACACCCGCTGTGGCTCTGTGGCCTGCTCCAGTGAAAAATTCACGGACGGCAGGGTCAGGGATTCGGCCATGGCTGCCTTCGGCAGCAGAATGATCAAGGCTGTGGCAGCTAATGCCGCCACAACGAACACTCGCACAGCCCCACGAGGAAAGAATGAGGCTTCTCCACCATTTCGACATTTCTCAGCCAACCGCCTCATGCGCTTTTCTTTCTGCTGCGACTCAGAGCAAACCTGCATCATTTCATTACTGTCAAGGGGCGGTCTTCAGGAGCTGCAGCCTGTTGCTGGTGTTCGTCGCTAGTGCCAATTCCTGGCTGCATCGCCTCGGTCAGCCTGTCAGTAAAGGACAGGAAGCCACGCCCTCTGTCAACAGCCTCTTCTGCCTGCTGGCTGATCCTGCTGAGAAAATTGATGGATTCGGTGCCGACGCCCAGAAGGAAGCGTTCTCCCGCCACCTCCACCAGAGCTATAGATTTCTTGGGCGCCACCAGTCGCATATCTATTACCTGAATATGAGATTTGCTAGAGCCACGGGCCAACTTGACCCACCAGCGCTTCAAGAAATAGAGAGTGACAATGAGAAGGCCCAGGACCAGGGCCAGACCGCCTGCCATTCTGATGCTGCTCCACAGAATGTTCTGCGGGCCGCCTGCCACCTGCGCTACAGCTGGCGAAGCTCCATAAAGGGTGCTGGGACATGCTGCCAGCAAGAACAATATTGCCGCTGCCAGAATCGTCCGTAAATGCAAAGGGCTTCTGCTGCAGTTCATCCGCTCTCTCCTTCGACCGAGCTCAGGCTAGCTTTTTTACTCTCTCTGCTGGACTGATGATATCTGCCAGGCGCACCGCGAACTTGTCGTTCACCACCACCACTTCCCCACGCCCCATAAGTTTGTCATTGACGAAAATATCCAGCGGCTCTCCGGCAGCCTTGCCAAGTTCGACTATCGCCCCTGGACCAAGTCTGAGCAAATCTGCAATCAGCATGCGTGCTCGCCCCAGCTCCACAGTCACTTCCAGCGGAACGTCCAACAAGAAATCCAGGTTGCGTGGAGTTTCTTGACTGCTGCCATCTTCCTGGAGTTCTGAAAAAACCGTCTCCTTGGCCTCTTCCTCAGACGTGGGCTCAGTGTCGCCAAGCTCTTCCTCCACTGCCTCGCTCTGTGACACACTTTCTTCTGCTGCCGTATCTTCAGCAGTCCCTGCGGTCTTTTCTTCTACTGCTGTCATGGAACCCTCCCTTGTGCCTGCGTGCGCAGCTCTACTCTTCATAGAGCCCATTTAGTCTGAATGCCTTTTTACCTCGCCGCACTCCGGCAAAGCCATGCATTTTGGGTACTCCCTCTACTTTGGCCATCACTGGGTCAGTGAACTGTTGCTCGAGAACGATAATGTCACCTGGACGCAGCTGCAGAAGTTCGCCGGCCGAAATCATGGCTCGGCCCAGTTCCACTTCAACTTCAACCTTGGTCTTGTGAAGATGCTCCCGGAATATCTGCTGCCAGCTGTGGCCAGGGGCTTGTTCCTGGGCGTGAAAGGCGGCATCTAGCTGATTGCGAATGGGCTCGAGGGTAGAGTAGGCCAGACAAAAGGTGATGTCACCCACAGGCTCTTCCAGGACTATAGAAAAAGGAATTACAAAAACCGCCTCATCAGGAGCGCTCATGTTGACCATCTCAGGGTTCGTCTCCGAGGTCTGCAGAACAAAATTCACAGGATGAACTGGCTCCCAGGCCTTTTGCTGCGCTTGCAGGGCCATCTGCACCACTTTGCGGATGAGGGCGCTTTCGATCTGGGTAAACTCTCTTTCAGTAATTTCTGTGGGACCATCACCGCTGGCACCAAAAAATGCCTCCAAAAGAGCAAAAATCAAGCGCGACTCCAGCACCACCAGGCCAACACCCTGCAGGGGCGCCATCTGAAAGAGATGCAGACTCGAGGGCAGAGGCAGAGAATTGCTGAATTCTCCATAAGTCTTGAATTCCACCTCCTTGCCCTGCACATCTACGGAGCGGCTCAGGGCACTGGTGAGAACTTTGGCAAAGGATTTGACGAAGCGCTCATTAATGGAATCGAGCTGTATGGGTCTTTTCTTTAGATAGGCACTGCGATCGGCAAAATCGAAGGCTGTTACCTCAGAGCTCTTGCCGCTGCTCTGCGACTCTGTTGTCACCTCACCCTCAGACATGCCTTTGAGCAGGGCATTGACCTCGTCTTGAGAAAGCACCTTGTTCATATTCCCTCTTCCCCAGCGCGCTTGCTTGTTTACTGCACCACGAATTCAGTAAAGTACATAGTCTTGATGGTATCTTTCCCCAGACGCCTGTTTAGTTCTCGCAGAAGTTCCTGGCGGAGACGCATTTTGCCTTCAATACTGAGGATATCTTCAAAATTTTTGCTGCTGAGAATCAATATGATGGTGTCGCGCAGCTGCGGCAGCCTCTCTTCCACCAGTTGGCTGGCCTTGTCGTTGGAGAGCTCCAGGTCTGCTTTGATCTTGAGATAGCTCCTTCGCACCGGATCATTGAGATTCACCACAAAGGTGCCCAGAGAATAGATGGGGCCCATGTGTTCCCCGGAACCCCCTTCACTGGAGGATTTCTTCTGTTCCTGCTGAGAATCTTTGCCAAGAAATTTGGAGGCCAGCCCTGTTTTCCAGGCTACTCCGCCCCCTCCCAGCAAAATTAACATGCTGATCCCCAGGATAATGAAAAGCTTTTTCTTTGACTTCTTCCTTGGTTGCTCATCTTTGCTGCTAGGATTTTTCTGTTCATCTGCCATGGCTCTTACCTTTCCGGTTAATTTCGGTAGAGAAAAACCTCGATTCGGCGATTCCTCTGGCGATTCGCCTGGCTGGTGTTCGGCACCAGAGGTCTACTGGAGCCGAAGCCACCCACTCTGAACCTGTTGGCGCTCAAATCTTTCACCTCGGTGAAGTATTTCACCACCTCGATTGCCCTGGCTAGAGAGAGCTGCCAGTTGTCTTTAAAGCGCTTCGAGTGCACGGGAATGTCGTCAGTGTGCCCTTCCACTGAGACCCGAAACCGGCTCCTGCGAATAATCTCAGCAAGCCTGTCGAGCAATGGCATCACCTCTGGGTCCAGCTTGGTGCCCCCCGCCCGAAACAGGATTCTGTCCTTGAAGCGTATTCTCAAGCCCCGGCGACTCTTTTTGACCTCAACACCATCGCTGACAAGCTGCTCGTATTTGCTCCACTTGTCCGGCTTGTACTCGAAGAGCAATTTCTTCAGACCCTCGTCATCGAGACTTCCTTCCAGGGGAATGGCGAATCTGAGCTCCTTGAGCATACGGCCTACTGCCTCCACATCCGATTTCTCCGCAAAGGAGAGAGGTCCGGTTGCCCCTTTGAAAATGGTAAAAAACCTCTGCAGCAAGTTGGAGTCCATGGAGGACATGGAGAGCAATAAGACAAAAAAGGTCAGCAGCAGGGTCATGAGGTCAGAAAAGGTCATCATCCAGCTATTCGGATCCATGCCGCTAGATTCTGACTCTCTTCTCCTTGCCACTTTCTCTCCTGGCATTTCCCCTAGGGATTGAACATCCGAAACAGGAATCCCTTGAACTCATACAACAGAGGCCTGCGAAGCTTGTCTTCCATGTGCTCGCCCACTTGTTTGTCTCTCTCGTCCAGAATGATATTCACCCGGCGATTCTTGGCCCGGTTCAAGGCGGTATTGTTGGGTGCAATGGGTCGGTGGCTGCCGTAGCCAAAGGCCGAAAGACGCCTGGCTGCCACCTTTCCCTCTTTGACCATAAAGCGCAACACAGCCAGGGCTCGCAAGCCGCTGAGCTGCCAGTCACTCATTATGCCGGGGGAGGCTCTGATCATGTCATCTGTGTGCCCTTCAATACGAATAGGATAGTCGTTCAAATTGAGATAATGAGCCAGCTCCAGCAGAAATGAACGAGCTTCTGGTTTGAGATGGTAGTCCCCAGGTTCGAAGAGCACCGCGTCCTTGATACTTATGATCCGCGGCAATCCCTTGCCTGCCACACTCAAGCCGCTGGCAATCTTGCTGCGCAGAAGCTGTTCAATCAGTTCCGGCTCCTCTATGGCCTTCTCAATAGGCGCAGATGGGGGGAGCATGCTGCGTGGGGCGCTCTCAATGGCCGACAACCCTCCTCCCAGGATGCCCAGACTGCCAATGAAAGAATTGAGGGCCAGGCGCTGTCTTTCCTCATCAATAATAGCGATGGAATTCAACAGAACGAAAAATGTCATCAACAGGGTGACCAGATCGGTAAAAGTGGTCATCCATCCCATGGGGTCGAGACCACTGGCATCAGATTTTTTCTTTTTCCTCACAGCTGCTCACCACTAGTCACATAATGCGATCATTGCCTTTGAGTTCCATCTCAGGGCAGCCATGCCTGGCGAAAATGTCTGCTGGCTTTACCAGGAAATGTGGCCTCCTGGCAAAAGGCCCGCCCTAGCTCGAGGCTTGTTCACGCTGCTTTGGAGCAATGAAGGCTTTCAGCCTCTGCTCCAGGATCCTCGGATTTTCACCTTTGGCTATGCACATTACCCCTTCAATTGTCAGTTCTTTGGCAAGCACCTCTTCTGTGCTGCGCGTACGCAGCTTTCCAGCAATGGGGTTGAAGATAATATTCGCCATGATGGCACCATAGAATGTAGTCAGCAGGGCCACTGCCATGGCTGGACCGATGGTGCTTGGATCATCCATTGTCTGCAGCATCTGCACCAGACCTATGAGCGTTCCAATCATGCCGAGGGCAGGAGCGAAGGTTCCCATGGTGGTGAATATTTCGGCACCAAGCTTGTGCCGTTCCTGGATGTATTCCAGCTCCGTCTCCAGGATGGCCTGAATCGACTCCGGCTCCATACCGTCCATGGCAAGCTGCAGCCCGGTGCGGGCAAATTCATCGTCCATATCCTTGATGGCCGGCTCCAGGGCAAGTATGCCCTCTCTTCTCGCCTGGCCCGCAAGCGTCACAAAATTGGCGATTGCTTCCGCAGGCGAGAACTGCTTGGCGAAAAAGGCGTTTCTTACCACCTTTACAACCTTGAAAACTTCTTTGAGAGGGTAGTTGATTAGGGTAGCCCCCAGGGTGCCGCCAGCCACAATCATCAGCGATGGCACGTTAACGAAGAGGCCGAGACCTCCTCCCATCATGATGGCGCTGAGTACAAGGGCGAAGGCAGAAAATATGCCCGCAAAGGTAGCAATATCCATAGATCTCTCTCCAGATTCTTCGGGTAAAACAATGGCTTGCCAGTTGACTAAGCAACCTCTGTGCCAGCAAAATCATTGCAGAAAATGGCCAGACAGCAATATGCCTCATATACGGAGCTCCAGAGATGTCACAGTCAGGACAGCCCTCAAAGAGCAGCCACACTTTTGTGGCCGACCCCTGACAATTCCAATCCCTCTCCCCTGGCGGTCTGCCACGAGGAAGTCGCCTTACCTCCCCTGCAAACTCGCGCCGAATGGGGGCTAAGTCGCAGTCCTCCAGTGGTCTGGACTCAGGGTCGAAGGCAAACGAGTAGCGGAGGGGTGAAAATCGTTCAACTGTACTGTGGGGAAATAGTGACGAGAATCTTTGCAGCATGGTTGTTATCTCGGTAGTACTGCCCGCTAGACCCTTTGGCAAGATGCGGGCCTTACTCCCAGGAGACAGCTGCAAGCATGGCCGGCGAAGCAGCTACGCCAAAGTACTGTTCAACAACCTCCTGCAGATAGTCAAATTATTGACTAACTGGTCCGGCAGACGCCAATTGACAGGCGAAAAAGGGTGGGCTGCAACTACCAAGGGCGGGAGTGATCCCGCCCTTCTGAGCTGCAGGCAATAATAAGGTGTAGGGAAAACTGTTCTACCGCTTCAGATTTATCAGCTCCTGCAACATGGTATCAGTAGTAGTAATGATCCTCGAGTTCGCCTGGAATCCCCGCTGGAAAATAATCATCTTGACGAACTGGTCAGCGAGATCTACGTTGGATTGCTCCAGGGCATTTGAGGCTATGGTCCCCAGCCCGTTGGTGCCGGGGTGGCCGGTGGATGGATCTCCTGTTCTCTGGCTGGCTGCAAAGAGGTTGCCCCCCTTCTTGGTCAAATCCCAGGGATTGTTGAAATTGGCGAGAGCCACCCTGTAAAGAGGCGTCACCTGCCCGTTGGAGTAATGACCCACCATAATACCATCGGTGTCCACAGATACGCTCTGGAGAAAACCTGGACCGTAGCCGTTCTGCGACTGGCCTATGGTGGTTGAGGAAGAGGCATACTTGGTGCTGGTGAAGTTGGCATCACGGGCCCAGCCCGTACCGTTCCAGTAGAGACCCAGGTTGAGTTCGATTGTCTGGGGCCCCTGGCCAAAATCCACGGTGAACTGAGGATAGTTGTTGGTGCCAAAAGTTGCAGCTGTCCAGTTGGTTGGATCGTTATCCTTGGTCTCCAGGTTGGAAAGACTGGCAAGATTGCCGTTGGCATCATAGGTGATGATGCCTCGCATGTAGACTCCGGCAAGAGCTCCCTTGGCAGCCTGGTTCTGATCCTTGCCTGGATCGGTTGTCACCAGGAATTCATACTGATCATTGGCATCTGTTCGGTCGAAATAGAGGGTGAGTGTGTGCTCACTGCCCAGGCTGTCATAGATATTTATCGAAGTCTGGTAGGCATAGTCGTTCGGGGTCAGCGGTGGATCCAGGCTGGCATCCCACTTGCTCGCCAGGTTGGCACCGGCCACTGTATCGAGCGCCCTGCGAGAATCCAGATTGGTGGTCAGCTGCAGCAGGTTGGTCTCCTGGGGCGGGGAACTGAAATCGTTCAGGTGAATGTCCGTGATGTCACCCTGGTCTTCACCAGTTTCGGCATCGAGCCTCCAGCCCTGCACCACATACCGTTCGGGATTTACCAGGTAGCCTTCCTGATCAAACTTGAACTGTCCGGCCCTGGTATAGTAGCGGTCGCCCGTGTCTCTGTTTTCCAGGATGAAAAAGCCGCTGCCGCCAATTGCCAGGTCAGTAGGCTCACTGGTGTTCTCGAAGGAACCCTGATCAAAAGTGGCGCTGATGTCGCTCAAACGAGAACCACGGCCTATCTGGGCTGACCCCGAAGCCACTGACACATTCTGGGCCAGAAGATCCTGGAAGGTGACCCGGCTCGATTTGAAGGCCACGGTATTCACATTGGCGATGTTGTCGCCAATGACAGCCATGGAATTTCCCAGGACATTGAGGCCGCTGATGCCCGAGTAGAGAGAACTTGAAATTGACATGGTACATCCTCCTTGCTTCCAGAAGTACTCACGAAGTTCTTGCAGATTGATTCGCAGCCGTGGCAGGCGCTGGCTCCACGGCAATGATTTTGCTGAGGGGCACCTCCATATCCCCCACGGAGATTATTGGCATTGCCCCTCCGAGCTTGACGCCTGTGACAATTCCTGAAGTGCGGCTGCTGACAGTCACTTCTTCTCCGGCAAAATTTTTTGCCAGCACACGAAAAGTATAGACCCCTTCCGGCATCAATTGACCGTCGCCGTCGAGGCCATCCCATTCAAAAGAGTGGCTTCCTTTCTCAAGAGCTCCCAGCGGCAGGTTGCGCACCGTTCTACCCTGGCTGTCCTGGATGGAAACGATGCATTGGCTGACATCCTCATTCAAGACAAATGAGGCAGATGGTATGGAGCTTTCGCTCAGGCGCAGACTGCTTCCTTCAGCAACTACTTTCTTGCCAATAAGGTTCAGGGCCTGGATCCGAGCCGACGTGCCCTGTCCGTTGAGCATCTGCACCACATTGTCATTGATGTTGAACAGTTGCTCTAGACTGCTGAACTGAGCCAGCTGGGCTGTAAATTCGGTATTGTCGATGGGGTTTAGGGGATCCTGAAACTGCATCTGGGTGATGAACATTTTCAAGAAGTCGCTGCGGCCCAGTTTGTCCCGATGACTCCTGGTGTCAGCCACATGCTGATTCTGCACGATCGGTTCTAGTGCTGCAATTGCCATCAGCTTCCTCCTCCAAGTGGTGCGCTGCCTCCTGCGCTCTAGGCAAGCCTCCTGGTCAGGCAAAGAGGTCGACCCTGCGGCCGGAAATTAGACGTTCAACCTGTTGAACAGATGGCTCCTCTTCACCGGTTCCGGATGGCGCCACGGGTGAGATCCTCGGGGCGCCTCCTCGCTTGTTTTCCTGAAAACGATCCTCATTCAGCTGAGGGTAAGGCGACCTCTCCCTGTTCACGCTCACTTGAAACGATTCTAGATGCAGGTTGTGTTGGGCCAGGTGCTGTCGAAGTTGCAGCAGATGCGCTTCAATAAGCTCCTTCACCGCGTGCGACTCCGCCACCAGGGTAGCTGTAAGGTGATCCTTCTTGAGGTGGATCTCGAGTTGAATCTGTCCGAGTTCAGGCGGATGGAGCCGCAGTCGTGTGCGGTACTGGCCAGCTGAGGCCATGACAAGCAACCGCTGCCCGAGCTGGACAGGCAGCTCGAGAAAAGGAATTCGCCCTGGTGGAAGCGGACTTTGTACTGCATCCCCCCGGGAGGCACCTGCAGCGGCTGCCGCTGATTCCTGATAAGAAACCAGCAGAGGGTTATCTTTCATGATCGCCTCCGGGTGCCTGGCAGGCTTTGCCACTTTCACTTTTTGGAAAGTCGAGCAGATCTCCTTGGCGAGACGGCTGGAGGCAGAAAAGACCTTCGCCTGCTGCGTTGAAGTGCCATCCCCAAGAGTCTGCGCGGCAAACAGGCCAACATCTCCCTCGCCTTCTGAGTCGGCAAACCATGAGGGGGCTACCGAGAAACTCCTCCTGTCACCTGCAGCCAAGCCATTCTGTTTCTTGACAGGATGCAGGCCGTGATGGAGTCTTATCAGGAAATCATGCGGGGCGGCCGCATCCGGGGCAACTTGTTGGCCGCTGGCTGTGCTGCCTGCGGAAGCTGCCTGCAGGAATTCCTGCAGGCCTGAACGGCCGCCTCTATCCCAGGATTCGAGTACTTCCAACGCCTGCTGTCTCAGCGCCAGCAACCTCTCCACAGAGACTTTGCCGGCTTGTGCCGCAGATAATCGCTTCAGGAAAGCCGGCAGCTCTGCTGTTTCTCCCCTGCCTGCCCCGGCTGCCTGCCGGACAGTTCCTTCCATAAACCGTGAACCACCAGCTGTCAGCAGGGCAGCCAGCAGCATCTGCATATCATTATTGTCGTCCTTTGCAGAAAATCGTTGGAGCAATCGTTGCAGCTGCTCCTGGCTCACCCCCTGTTCTTCAAAAAATGAGCGAAGCTCCGACGAGGTGGGCCAGGGATAACCTTCTGCTTCTGCAGGATGATCTAGCCGTTTGTCCTGGAGAACCGCCAGGGCTGCTGTTCCCTGCTCTTCCTCAGCAGTCCGCTGCTGTTGGGGGCAGACAGCCGAGGTCTTCTCGCGAGCCCTGACTTGACCCAGAGAAAAGGCAAAGCTCCCTTGAGCGTCCTGGCTGGAACTTTCTCCAGCCAGCTGTTCTCCGGAAGGCAGCGGCAAATTGTTTACTGGAATGGAGTTCAAGTTTCTTCCTCTGCTGGCATTCTTTTCTTTGCCCTGCCTTGCAGAGCAACAGATATGCCACCGCAGCATGAAACTTGATTAGTTGCTATTTCAACATGTTATATCAATCTTTGCGGAAATGGTGTCGAAGAAAGCAGGCAGGAATTTCCAATTTGGCTGAGCACAGGAGAAAAATCTGCCGGGCCGCCGAGAGGCAACTTGCATGTGGAGATCTGCTGATCTGGCAGCGCATTTTATTGCAGGGCTGGGTGCATCTCACGCCAAGGCAGCCCCATCTCTGCTGGGAAAGAGCCACCTAGGCCCTGTCCGCCAGTGGTCGCCACTCTTCTCTCACTATGCGCCAATTGTTGTGGTAGCGGCTGAAATCCAGGGTCTTCACCCCAAAGTCCTGGTAGGCTGTTGAACTGAAGTGCTGTTTGAAAACCACTTCAGCGGAGGAATCCTTCACCTTTGTACTAATGTCGCTGAGAACTATGCGCCGCTGCTCCTTTTTCTGGAAGAACCGCTCTTTCTTCTCTTGCCACGCCTGATGATCCATGCCAGCGGGAGTGAACTCAGGATGGTAGCATGACAGGTAGGCAGAAAGATCACCTTGCTGCCACGCCTGGCGCCACTTCTCCACCACGCTGAGCAGAGAGTCTCGGCTGACGGCCTGCCCCTCCGAGGCAGCCAATTTTTTCGGCCGGGAGAGAAGGGCGCTGTTCTGCTGAAGACCTGTTGCTTTTGGCCTGGTTGTGGGGGCTCTACTAGAGCTGCCCCGCAGCTCGCGCTCGTCGCTGCTCAGCCTCTTGCTGATGCGCGCTGCTTTGTCAGCTTGCATCTGGGCCAGGATTTGGCCGGCAGCACGACCACGCATCCTGGTGATGATCTGCACAGCGGTCTTCTCATCGAGCTTTTCCATCAGCTTGGCTGCTTTCCCGGGCTCCATGGACTTGTACATGTCAGCCAGCTGCTTCAACCGTTTCTCCCTGATATTGTTTCTGCTCTGCTGCAGGTTCTCGAGTTCTTTAGCCACCTTTTTCTGCAAAGTCATCAGTTCGGCCAGTTTTGCCGACACCTCCTGCTTGAGGGCCTGCAATTCAGCTTCTTTCTGCCGAAGCTGCTGTTCTTTTTTCTGGAGCAGCTCGGCAACCTGCATTTCGTCAACTGGTGTCGTCTTGCTCGTGGTGCCGACCTGCTGCTGATTGTCGGCTGCCTGTGCCGCCGTTGCTCGGAACAGGTCCTTTATCTCAGGATAGCAAATCTCTACAGCGAAAAGTATGGCTTGCACAACGAGACAGCCGCACAATATTGCAACCAGCAACTGGACAGGCTGTCGTTTGTGTTGTTGCTTGCTGCTCTGCCGTGCCTGTGTCATGAGAGCCTCCTTGCTGCAGTCCTGACGCCAATTTCACCCAATTCTCTCAACTCCTGGCGGGTTTCTTCCCGGAGCCATATCTCTTTTTGCCGTTGCTGCAGGAGCTCCATGGCCTTCCTGTTCTTCACAGCTTCCAGCAACTTCGAGCGAGCCTCTGCCACCCTGTCTCTCAGCTCCTCCACTGCGGCGGTCTGCCTTTCCAGCTGTGCTTCCAGGTCTGTCACATAGAGTCGCCAGACTTGCATGAGCTTGCCGGCCAGACCTTTCTGCAAGCCCTGAGCCAACTGCCGGCGTCCTCGGTGCCACCTCTGAACAAGTCTTCTGAGCTCACCTTCTGCCAGGAGCAAGCTGCGCTGCAGCCTGGCAAGTTCCATCTCGGCCAGCTCAGCCTGATGGCTGCGGTAGTCGAGTATGCTCTGATAGGAAAAACTGAAGGCCATACCTTTTCCCAGACAACCAGCTCTGTCCTTATCGGCAAATACTCTAACGGCCCTCTGCCTGGTCGAGCACCAGCGGGCGGCCGGTCAGCGTCACAAGTTTGCCACAGCAGGTCATGAAGAACTCCGAGTCGAGTGTCTTCTTCAAGAATCAAGGAGAACGCAGTAGTCCGACGCACATATTACTCATCGAAAGAGAGCTTGCAGACTCCTGACAGACTCCTCCAGGGAAACCTTTTCGTCAACATCTTGACGGAGATAGTTGTTCAGAGAGTCGATCATATTGATAGCCTGATCGGTTTCTGAGTTGTTGCCTTTCACGTAGGCTCCGATATTGAGCAGATCCTCAACCTTGCGATAGAGGGCCAGGGTCTGGCGAAATCGTCCAGCCCCTTCCTGGTGTTGTTCCTCGGTAACCATGGGCATGAGCCTGCTTATGCTGGCCAACACATCTATGGCGGGATAGTGGTTTCTCTGGGCCAGTTCGCGAGACAGCACCACATGGCCGTCGACCACTGAGCGAACCGCATCGGCTATCGGTTCGCTCATGTCGTCACCTTCCACCAGAACCGTGTAGAGACCCGTGATGCTGCCGCCATTTTTAACCTTGCCCGCCCGCTCCACAATTCTGGCCAATTGGGCGAAGGTGGTGGGAGTGTATGCCTTCTGCGCTGGGGGCTCGCCAGCAGCTATTCCCACCTCGCGGCACGCCATGGCAAATCTGGTGAGCGAATCCATCATCAAGAGCACATCTTTGCCCTGCTCCCGAAAATATTCGGCAATGGTGGTGGCAAGGTAGCCGCCTCTGATCCTTACCAGTGGCGGTTGGTCAGAGGTAGCCACTACCACCACGGACCGTTGCAGCCCTTCCTGGCCGAGATCATTGACAATGAATTCCTGGACTTCTCTGCCGCGCTCGCCAATGAGACCAATGACTGACACATCTGCAGCGGTGCATCTGGCCATCATTCCTAACAAGACACTCTTGCCCACGCCAGATCCGGCCATAATCGCAGCGCGCTGTCCCTTGCCCAGGGTAACCAGGCCGTTTATCGCCCTGATACCCACATCAAGAGGTTGTCGTATCAGCCCCCGCTCCATAGGGTTGAGAGGTGGACGATAGAGGGGCCGCCTTTCACTCCCCTGCCAACATGGCTTGCCGTCCAGAGGCTCTCCCAGACCATTCAGAACCCGCCCCAGCAGCCCTTCACCCACTGGCGCCATAGCCTGCGGGGCTGAGGCAACAATCTCGCTGCCAGGGCTGATCCCCCGGAATGAGCCGAGAGGCATCAGCAGGGTCTTGCCGTCTCTGAATCCCACCACTTCTGCCTCAACTGGCTCTTCGCTCTCTGCCGTCTTTATCTGACAGAGCCCTCCCACAGGCAGAGCAGGTCCGTCACCTTCCAGTACAAGTCCCACCACCCTGGTTACCCGGCCACGCAGGCAAATGGTCTCTGTCAGGCTCGCTACCTTCTTGTAGGGACTCAGATCGAGGTGCATAGCGGTTTTTGTGTGTTCCCCTCTGTCCGAAAAGGGCTTGGCCACCTCCTGCCAGGAGGGTTTCGATCAGGTTGGACCCTGTGTTTCTGTGGGACACTCTATTGCTTGACAGCGAGTTTTTTTGTGGTCTTCGAGAGCCTTGCGCAGCTGCCTCTTGAGGATTTGCCACTGCTTACCCAGACGAGCATCAATGATGCCGCAGTCAGTCTCAATGAGGCATCCTCCTCGTTCCACGGCATGGCTTGCTTCCAGGGTAAAGTCCTGCTCGGTTTTCTGGCTGATCTCAGGGAGAAACTCTTTAACAATCTCAAGATCTTCTGGATGGAGACAGATCTTGGCTCTCTCTGCAGCCGCGGCCTTTTGCAGGGCTAGGCGCACAGTCTCCTTTACGGTCTCGGAACTGCAGCACACTTCATGGCGGATGATTTCTTCGGCTAGAGAAATGGCCAGTTCCAGGACTTGCTCCTCTGCCTGCACACAGATCTCTGCCTTCCACCTCTCCAGAGCCTCCATGATGCCAACGAGTGAGTCTATTGTGGCAGCCATCTCCTTGCGCGCCAGTTCCAGTCCATCTCGGTGCCCCTGGGCAAAGCCTTCTTCATAGGCCTGCTGTGCTATTTCAGCCTCATTCTGCTTGGGGCTGTTGCCGAAAGCGTCCTCTCTGCCAAAGGGGCGGCCTCCGTGGCCCGCCCCAGCTGCTGATACTGGCCCCGCAGGGATGACCACACAGCCATTTTCTGCGCACTGCTGCTCCGCCTCCACAGAGCCGGAAAGATCTTCCAATACGAATCTGCGCAGCTCCCCGGCCACGGCCTCTTTCTTGCGGATGCATCTAGACAATCAGATCCTCCCCACCACGGCCGGCAACAATGATTTTTCCTTCCTCTTCCAGCCGGCGCGCCACCGTAATGATAGTCTGCTGGGCGCGCTCCACATCACTCAACTTGGCAGGCCCCATGACCTCCATATCCTCTCTCAACATCTGCGCCGCCCGTTCGCTCAGATTTGCAAAGATTTTCTCTTTCAAGGTCTCGGAGGCTGTCTTCAGTGCCAGAATGAGATCGTCATTGGAGATTTCTTTGAGCAGTACCCGAATGCCTCGATCATCAACATTGACCAGGTCTTCGAAAACAAACATCAATTGCCGAATTTCATCGGCCAGCTCCTGGCCTTCCTCTTCAATGCGGCCCATGATCTGGCTCTCGGTTTCCTGATCCAACTGATTCATTATTTCCGCAGTAATCTGCACCCCCCCGAGATTGTGATGCTCCACTTCACCAGTCTTGGTAATTTCCTCGGCAAGAACTTTTTCGATGTCGGTCAACACTTCAGCAGGAATCTTCTCTAGTCTGGCTATCCTGATGACTACATCCGCCCGCGACTCTTCTGGTATGAGTTTGACTATCTCCGCCGCGGTCTGGTGCGGCAGATTGGCCAGCACCAGGGCAATGGTCTGCGGATGCTCGTTCTTGATGTAATTGTAGAGTGTTTGTGGATCTACTTTCCGAAGACTCTCAAAAGGTTTGGGCCTGCGGCTGCGCTCCATGTCCTTCACAAAGGAATCAGCCTCTTTGTCCAGAACTCTTGCCAGGGTCCGCCTGAAAAAGAAATTACCGAAAAAGGTATTGGGGCTCTTGCCCTCATAGATATCCTTGAATTCCAGGCAGATCTGTTCCAATATGTCGCTCTCTGGAGCCTGGTTGATAGTGGCCAGGGTTTCGCCCAGCCGTTTCATCTCTTCCTTGTCCAGCCTCTTGAACACTTCACAGGCAGCCTCTTCACCCAGTCCCAACAGAAAAAGTGCTGCCTTTTCAGGACCTCTCAGCTTCTCTGTGGCCACCAACTCACTCCTCCTCATGCAACCAGCCTTTAATGAGGGCTGCCGTCTTCTCTGGATCCTTCTGAGCCAACTGCATTACCTGCTGCCTCGGCGCCACAGCCGCCAGACTTTCAGGGCTGCCATATTCCACTTCCAGTCCGCCAGGTTGTTGACTGGTTGGCACTGTGGTCATCATTTGGCCAATTCTACGCATCATTGGCCGCACCACGAAAAAGAAGACCAGGACCACCACCACAACTTTGATAAGCGGCCCTGAAAATCTGTTTACGAGGTTCAGCCAGGAGCTGCCGCTCTGCTCTCCAGCTGACATTGCTTCAGGCGGGGCAGCAAAGGCCAGATTTATGACTTCCACCTGGTCACCACGCTCAGCGTCATAGCCAATGGCTTTCTTGACAATCCCCTCGAAACGCTTCATCTCCTCCTGGGTTCTGGGAACATAGACCTGTTTCACTTTGCCGTCGGCCTCTTTTTGCTGGCGATAAGTTCCATCTATCACCACCGCCGCGGAAAGCCGCTTTATTTCTCCGCTGGCACCGGTAATCTGTCTGCTCACTCGGTTGATCTCATAGTTGATCACTTCGTTCTGCTTCTTGGAGCTGGTCGAACTCAGGGTGGTACTCCCTGTAGAGTTCTGGCTGAACTGGTATTTCTCTTCCGGTGCACCTCCCGGCAAAGAGGTCCCACCGGCAGTACTCTCTGTTTGCCGCTGCTCACTGCGGATTACGGCACTTTCTGGGTCATAGCGCTCTTCTTCAACCTGTATTTTGCGAAAATCAACTTCAGCAGTCACCTTGGCCACGGCATGCCCCGGCCCTGTTACCCGTTCCAGCATCTCCTGAATGCGCTGCTCCAGGCTGGCTTCGATGCTCCGCTGGTATTCGAGCTGAGAATTGCTGAGAGCCAGGTCGGTGTCGCCACTCTGCCCCTTGTAGAGAACACCGCCTTCGATATCCACTACCGTGATATTTTGCGGCTCCAACCCCTCCACTGCACTGGCAACCAGGTGGACAATGCCGTCGATCTGCCTCTTGCTCAAGGTTCTTCCCTTTTGCAGGCGAAGTACCACGGAGGCAGTAGCGGGTTTTTCATCTTCCACGAACAGGGATTCTCTGGGTGTTACTATGTGGACGCGGGCCTCCTGAACAGCGTCGAACTGATTTATGGACCTGGCAAGCTCTCCCTGCAGGGCTCGCTGGTAATTGAGCTTCTGCACAAATTCAGTGGTGCCCAGCGGCGTATTGTCAAAGATTTCGAAGCCCACACCTCCTCCCCGCGGGATGCCAGAACTGGCGAGCTCGAGCCTGAGTTCGTAGACTTTTTCCCTGGGCACCAGCACCACCGAGCCGTTCGCCTTCAGCTGATAAGGAACTTTCTCTTGCTTGAGCACATCGACGATTGCTGCGGCATCATCAGCTTCCAGTTGAGAAAACAGCACCTGGTAGTCGGGCCTGGTACTCCACAGAGCAACTGTGGCCACAGTGCCGATCACCAGACTCAAGCCCAGAGCCGCGCCAAGCTTCTGGCTCATGGGTGCCTTGACGAACCAATCCTTGAACCCAGCTAGTAATTTCATTGGTAAGGTCCTCAACGGTTAGAACTGCATCCGCATGATCTCTCGATAGGCCTCGATCAATTTGTTTCTCACTGCAGTGGCCAGACGAAAGGAGAGTTCGGCCTTGGATGTGGCCAGCATTACCTCATGAATGTTGGCTGAAGCTCCAGAGGCAAATTCCTCTGCTGCCCTGTCTGCCTGTTTGAGCTGGGCATCCAACTGGTTCCAGACCTGCTTCAAGGTTGAGCCAAAGCTGGAATTCTCCGTTCTCTTTCCAGAGCCACCCTGTCTGGTCAACTCATGGTTCGCTGTCACCTGTCCGATGGTTGTCATCCTGCCATCCTCCCCTGAACAGCATGTTTCATACCCCTAAAAGGGATGTTGCTGTTTTGCAAACCTGGCTGCCGTCTCAGCCGGCAGCCGTTAAAGGCAAACCTAGACGAGCCAGCTCTAGCGGCCGATCTCCATGGCCTTTAGTGCCATGCTCTTTGCTGCCTTCACTGCAGTGACGTTGGCTTCATAGGAACGGCTGGCCTCCAGCATGTTCACCATCTCTTCAACCAGGTTGATATTGGGATAGAGCACATAGCCATTTTCATCGGCATCAGGATGGGCCGGATCATAGACCTGCCTGAAGTCACCACCCATCTTTTCAATCCGCTCCACTTTGACGCCATCGACTTCACTGTCCAGGTAATCCTGAAGCACCTGCGCAAAGTAGCTTCTTACTGGAAATAATCTACTTAACGGCGTGGTTCTGAAGATAACGGTCCTCCGCTGGTAGGGAATTCCCTCTTCGGTCTTGGTAGTCTGGGCATTGGCAAGATTCATGGAGATCACGTTCAGGCGAATCCTCTCCGCTGCCATGCCAGTGGCGCTAATATCCATAGCGGTCATGAGATCCATGCTTTACTTTCCTCCTTCCACGATGGCCAAACGCAAAAGCGTCAATTTTTTGGCAAGCAACTGGGCAGTGACCTCGTACTTGAGGTCATTCTGGACAAGTCTGCTCATTTCATTGTCCAGATCCAACTGATAGGAGCCATTGCCAAGGGCATAATCCCTGCGGTCCTCCAGCTTGCCCTGGACTGCGGCAAGGCTGTCCCCTGCTGCTGGCAGGTGATGTGGATTGGTTCTGACGGGCTGCAGACCGCCACCCTGACCCAGTGCCTGCTGCAGCTCTCGCTCGAAGGTGAGTTCCTTGGGCACATACCCTGGCACATCCATATTGGCCACATTTGCTGCTATGACCGCGTGCTTCTCAGCACGCAGGTCCAGGGCTCGCGAAAACACCTCCATTGTCCGACCTAGCCAGCCGCCAGCCGCAAAAATCTTTCCTTCCATGAAGCCTCCCTGTAATGCTGCCATTTATAGTGAACTTTTTCCTCTTGCCGTGCAAAAGGAATACCATTTTCCACCGTATTTCATGAATCATGCCCTGGCTGCCAGCATTTGCGCCCGTCATCTCGACAAGCTCTCACAGGACTGAAACCTTGTGTGCTGCTGAAGCTTTTTCGTCAGCCAGCGGATGCCTGCTGGCATGGCACTGTAAATGTCCAGCATGCGGCTGCTGACGCGCAGCAACTTCTCTGACAGCCCCTGTTGTGGTCGGAGCACGGGCAGCCGACATTTTTCAGCTACCCGGTTTGCCTGGGCGGTAGAGTTCAAGAAAAACCTGCAGCCTGGCCGCTTTGTTCCTCTCCTCTATGTTGCCAACTCCAGGCTGCCCGGAAAAACTTTCCTACTGACATGGTCAAACAGAGCTTTTCTTCTTGTACTCATTGAGCTTGTTGCGCAGAGTTCTCACACTGATCCCCAGAGCTCTGGCTGCGTGGGTGCGGTTCCCTGCATGTCTGTCGAGAGCGGCGTAGATGAGCCGCTGCTCCATTTTTCTAAGATTCAGGCCACTCGCCTCCTTTGACGTGGCGGGATGATCCTGCAGTTCCTGTCCTGGAAACAAATCCTGTAGGTCGATTTCATGCCGCTCACTCAGCAGGGCAGCCCTCTCAACGGTATTTTCCAGTTCACGAACGTTTCCCGGCCACGAGTGGCTCAGAAGGGCTGCTTCAGCAGCAGGAGTCATCTTCTTCAGCGGCAGGTTGTTCCTCGCACAGGACTTGCGCAGAAAATAGCGCGATAAGGGTACGATATCTTCAGGCCGCTCCCGCAGGGGCGGCAACACTATGCGAACCACGTTGAGCCTGAAAAAGAGGTCTTGTCTGAAGCTGCCGGCAGCAACCATCTTTTCTAGATCTTGATTGGTAGTGGCGACCACTCTGGTGTCAATCTGCCGGGCTCTGCTGCCGCCGAGTCTGTCTATTTCACCTTCCTGGAGGACCCTCAGCAGTTTGGCCTGTAAGGAGCGATCCATTTCACTTATTTCGTCGAGAAGCAGCGTACCGCGGTGAGCCAGTTCAAATTTGCCAAGCCTGCGGTTGACAGCACCTGTGAAGGCTCCTTTTTCAAAACCGAAAAGTTCACTTTCCAGTAAATGCTCTGGAAGCGCCGCGCAGTTGACCGCCACGAATGGCATGCCGCCCCTGCCACTGAGCGCATGTATCTGCCGGGCAACCAGTTCTTTGCCCGTACCGCTCTCACCTTCTATGAGCACAGTCGCCCGACTGGGAGCAATCTTTCGTACGAGTGTCAAGACTTTCCTGCTCGCCTCGTCCTCTGCAATGAACCGCTTTTCTCTGATAGGTTCTGCGGGCCTCTTCACAGCTGCAATCTCACAGCCGTTGCCTGGATCACTCATAACCGCTGCCAGCCTGGACATGAGGTGCTCGTTCACCAGAGACCCAGGCACGTAGTCTGCCGCTCCTATCTTCATCGCCTCCACCGCCTCTTCCAGGGAAGCTTCACAGTCAATGACGAGCACAGGCAGCTCGGGATATTCTTCTCTGACAGTTTTCAGGAAATCGAGGACAGGCTCCTTTCCTGCCTCTCTAACTGTTACCAGCAGATCAGCACGGTGGCTCTTCAGCAGTTGCAGAGCGGCCTCCTGTTCTGGGACTGGCGTAAGCTTGTATCCTGCCGCTTTCAGTTCAGACCACACTTCCACTGGCAAGAGAGTCTCCTTGCCTGCCCACAGTATGTTTCCTCGATCCATGCGAAATCCTTACCCCCCAGGGCGAAACTCCTTTTTGGCTGCGGCTTCCAATCTGCCCATCTTTTCACTCACACCCACAAATTGCTTCCAGAGCTCTCCCCCCTTGCTGGCCACTTGCTCATAATAGCGGTCAGCCTCATTGAGCTGTCCCATCTTCCGCTGGCATTCAGCCAGCAGATAGTAGAGCCTCAGCCTGTGCCCCTGGCTCAGCTCACTGCTCTGCAGGGCTCTCTGATAAGCCTGCGCAGCCGAGGAGAAATTGCTTTGCTGATAGTAGAGGTCTCCGAGAGCCACTTCAGCAGTGGTCAAGGATGCATCGCCGCCATTCTTTTTCCCTTGCAGTGCCAGAACCTGCTGGTACAACCGGGCCGCCTCTCGGTGCTGTCCGAGAGCTGTTCGACTCCTGGCCAGAGAGAGGAGCACCTCCACCTTCAGACTGTCTGGCAGCCGGCCACGCAAGAGCTCCAGGTAGTGTTTGACGGCCTCCCGGTACTTGCCGCCTCTTTGTTGCAGGTTGGCGAGCTGCAGCCTGATGGCCCACTTCCTGTTGTCTTGAGAAAGATCCTCCATAGTGCGGCGCAGGAGCGCCTCTGCCAGGGCACGCTCCCCCCTGGCTTCATAGGCGCTTGCTTGCAGTTCTATCCAAGCTACTCTGGCAGACTCTTCCAGATCTTCGGGGGTAATTTTGCCGAGTACTGCACTGGCATCTTCCCACAAGCCAATGCGGGCGTAGGCCTCTGCCTCCCACAACCGTACTCTTGCCTCGTAAGTGGCCGGCACCCATGAGTCCACGCTTTTCAGGAGAACTAGCAGCTGCAGATAATCTCCATCGTGCTGCAGTCTGGCCACTTTTTTTCTCAGAATCTTGCGGAGCAATCTTTCGGCTTGCTCGTGGAAAGTATTGTTAGGCTTGGCGCTCTGCAAGCGCTTCAGCGCCTCCAGGGCCCGAGCCTCCTGCCCCTGTTCGTAATAGTTGCCCGCCATTCTTATGAGCGCGAAATCAGCCAGCTCGCTCTCGGGATGTTCTCTGACTATCTGCTCGAGCATTTCCGTGCTGCCGCTGTCTTCCGCCAAACGCATGAGGCTCACCATGGCACCTTCACTTCCAGGAAATGCTTTTATGATGCCATGGAAGAATTTCTGGGCCTCTTTTGTCATCCCCTGCTGCCGGTAACTTTCTCCAATGTGAGCCAGCAGCAGGGAACTGTCCTGCGGTTGGCCGCCGATGTTGAGACCTCGAAAAAGCTTCTCCCGGCAGCTGGCGTAATGGCCGAGAGCCATTTCATTGCGTCCCCAGTAATAGAGGACTTCTGGCCTCTTCAGGTATAGTTTGGGGTCCCGCCTCTGCAGAAGGCTGAATATCTCTGCAGCCTCCTGCCTCTCTCCTCTGAGGCTGAGACAGATGGCCTTGCCCAGGAGGGCAGCGTCGGCCAGGGACTTGTTCGACTTCTCCTGCACTACTCTGTCAAAATCACGCAGGGCCAGGTCAGGTCTGCCTTTTTCCAGGTAGAGACGGCCGCGACAAACCAGTGCTTCTGTCCGCAGGGCGCTCTGGGGGTACTTTCGCAGGAGAAGGTCCACATAGGCCATAGCTTCCAGGTAGCGCTTCAGGCGCAGATGCAGCCAGGCAAGACGGCTGAGTGCCAGGGGCTGCAAAGAAGACTGGCCATATTGAATGATGAGTTCCCGATAGGCTTTCACCGCCTTTTTCACAGTGGCGAGCTCGCCATCCTCTGCCAGTTTGTAAAGAATGTCAGCCCGCAAGAATTGGCCTGCCTCAGTGGAAACACCCTGGACACTGGCAAGGTACTGCTCCACCAGTTCAAGAGCTCGGCTGAGATTGCCTTGCCGGTACATTTCGAGAATCTTTGCGAGTTGTGCTGCCTGCTTTGCTGGTAATCTGGCTATGAGCGCCCTGATCGCCTGCTCTGGCGTCTCAGGGGTGGCTCTTTTCTTATCGAGGGCAGGTCTTGAAAAATTCTCCTTCTTGCCCCTACCAGCATCAGGTTGTTCTTTGCTGCGGCGCTGATTCAACTCCTGGCTCTCTTCTGCCTGGACAATATTGGCCTCTTTCCGGCTGCCGGTACCTGCTGTTGGAGTTTGAACCTTCTGAGGCAAACGATGCGGCTCTTCTTTTTTGTGACTGTCAGAGACATCCAGGACCAGCCGGCCGCCTTCAGCCAGCCAGTAGCTGTGCAACTCCACTTCTGGCTCCCTGAAATGGATCTGAAACACAGTTCTCTCAGGAGTTGAACTGGCAAGACTTACATCCTGCAGCCGCTGGTCGTGAAAATTGTCCAGCGTCAGGTCGGCTGTCACCTGGGCGCCGCTTATTACCAGGAGCAAATCCAGAGGAGAGACTCGCTCCAGTTCATAGGGCGCTTCTGCGCTCATCTCCAGGACAAGCCGACTGTAGGTCTGATGACTGCCGAATCGTACAGTCTTGATCTTGACTGCCTTCTTCTTGTTTCCCCTGCTCTTCTCCTTGTTGACATCTCTCTTTTGCCCTTGAAGAGAGATATCAAAGGCCAGTCGCCCGCCTGCTGCCAACCAGAATGATCGTACCTGATCCACCGGCCCAGTAAGCACTATCCGCAGTTCCACTCCCTGGGGGCCTGCTTCAATCGTCACTTTTTTGACGCGTTCGTCTCGCAAACCGCTGAGGTCAATCTGGTTGTCCCACTGGACGTCGGGGATCTTGACAACCACACTATTTTTGTCTCCTGTGTGTACCTTGAATACAGGCTTCTTCTCCACGCCGAGCACCAGGCGGCTGAATTGCGGGTGTGTTCCCAGCCGTACGGTGCGAATGCTGTTCCTGGCCGCCGCCCAGCCCGGAGCTGACACGAACAGCCACAGCAATGGCGGCAGGAACGCTACAAGGAGAATTCCTTTTGGCAACACCCTTTTCATTGTCATGGGATTCACTGTTGCTGACTCTGCTGTTCGAGGAGCCTGATGATTCTTTCCTGCTGCTTGATAATCTCCAGATTGGTCTTGACCATGTACTCGCTGGACACGGCGATGCGCCGCAGATATTCCTGAGTTAGATCGTTGCTGTACGTCTTGACACTGCTGGTATTGCTCTCCTCCTTGAGTGCCTCATAAAAATCCCGGTCGAGATCAATATAGACGCCGCCTGGCACCAGTGGCCGCGGCCTCACCCTGACTGCATCAGCCTTCAGAGCCATGCTGAGCAGCACAGCAGCGCCAACAAGCACGGTACCAGTCAGCAAGACGAAGATCTTCGTCCTTCTTGTTGCAATCATTGCCATTCTCCTGTAGTGGGCATTCATGTTGTTTCCCCTCCTTTCAGCAAGGCCTGTGCCATGTGATTCCCCAGGGCAAAATTTGCAATAATCCTGCAGAAAAAGCGGTAAATTCCTGCAATTCTCCTCGCCGAGGGATCGTCGACTTTTTGACACTTCACCAAGCAGTGCTGCCAGGTAAAAAAGCCTCCTGCGCCAGCGACTTTGGCAACTGAGCGTCACCCGGTGCAGGCTCCCCGGTGAAATCCCTGCTTCCACACAGCATACCTGGAGAAAACTGCCTGGCATAGATGTTGCTCAGTTCTGGCTGGCAACTGTCGCAAGTCGGACTATTGCAAATTATCGGAGTTCTGCAGGCCGAGCAGCTGCAATGGTTTGTCGGGGAGGTCAAAGCATGGTGCAAACTTGCCAAGAAAAAGAAGACGCCACTGCTGAGCAGATGCATCAGGAGATAATAGCAGGCAGCCCAGACAAACTGGAGGAGAGGCTGAGCACCAGGGCAGCACTGCAGCGAGAAATTTCAGCAAGAGATCGCCAGATCGACACTCTCAGGCAGCAGTGCAATATAGCAGGCAACCAAGAAATTATCCACATCCTGGATCGCTCCACCGCCACCATCCGCAAAATCCAGGAGGTGGACCGGCTCACAAGCAATTGCCTGCGCAAGCAGCGCAATAAACTACGGCAGGATATTGGCATGCTGCGCCATGGCAAGAAATCACTTTCAGCCTACCACAAGAAACCGCCGATCGAACAAGCTGAACCAGGCAATTGGACCCTGGCATGAGTAACACTGTCTATGGTGATCTGCCCGCTTTGCTGCAACCATTGGAATTATTTAACGGGATTCCTTTTCAATCCAGTTAATTCCACTTGATATCTGGCAGATTCTTCCCTCCATACCGTCATCTTTATGACGACTTTTCCTGCCTTCCTGTTTTTGTAAGATGTTATCTATAAGAAATTACAGAAGATACATACACCAACGACTTTGGCACATCATTTGCCTAAACTTTGCATCTGACCACCGGGCCATCATTTTCACAAATAAGATTGCTCAGTTAAATGGCGATAAACGACGAGAAAATTGTAATCCTCTCAACTGGAACCCTGAGTTTGACCGCAAAGAAGCAAAGGGCATTTATTAAGATATCATTGAAGTATATGGCCCAGACATTATTTCTTAATAACCATGGATAATTACAAGCAAATGCACTCGAGAGAAATGTTGCTAAATTCCCTGCATGCGGCAAGAATACTTATAAGAAAAGGGCTAATTTCGGATGCGCTCGACATTTATGAAAGGCTCATAGAACTCTATCCCGAGATATCTATAGATCTGCTCGCCGAAATTTATGAATATTATCAAAGCCTACCAAATAGAGATAGATACAACTTATACCAGGCGAGACTATTCGACTTTGCTCTCGGGCCAAACGACAGGATACTTGATATTGGCAGTGGCAATAATCCCTTCCCATATGCAACACATCATGCGGAAATTACCTTGGAAAATGACAATTATGGCAGAGCCGGCATGCCTTTCAAGTATGTCCAAGGAAAACCTCTGATTGTTTGCTCCATCGAAAAACTGCCGTTTCAAGATCAATCCTTTGATTTTGTCTACTGCTCTCATGTTCTGGAACATGTGGACGATCCAGCAACTGCCTGCGAGGAGTTAATGCGGGTATCGCGCAGAGGGTACATTGAAACGCCTGCGCCCAGCAAAGACTTTTGGCTGAAAACAGCTGAAATAAGCAACCACAAGTGGAAGGTAGAGTACAAGAATGACACCCTCACATTTACTGAATATGCGACCACAGAGCTGAAGGGAATAGGATCTGACATACTCTCCAGGATGCACTGCGCTCCAGAGACCAAGCGGGAAAAGGCATTTTCAGCCCTTGTCTATCTGAAATCTGCTGTACTCAACACTACGCTTCTCTGGAAGAACCGTTTTGCTTATGAGGTACGCAGACTGTCTCAAGACGTGAATGCCAGTGCCTCGCCAGGCACTCCAGCATCACTTGGTTTCTCTGTTAAATCAGTTAACACGTGCAGATCCGATAGCAGAGCAGCCACCACTGGAACTGGCAGGCCTGTTGCTCCGGGCAACAGGGGATTCACGAAAGGAATCCCTGTTGTTCTCATATGCTACAATCGACCGGAACATACGAGAAAAGTCCTGGCCTCATTGCGGAGCCATAACATTCAGAATCTTTTCATCTTCTGCGACGGACCCAAGAATTCTTCTGACAATCAATCTGTCCGTGCTGTTCGCAGTCTCATAAATCAAATTGATTGGACCAGGCCAAACGTAGTCGAGCGGCCTCACAACATTGGCCTGGCCAAGTCAATAATTTCCTCCGTGAGTCATGTGCTGTCGCAATACGACAGGATCATTTTGCTGGAAGACGATTGTGTGCCGCAAAAGTACTTCTTCGACTTTATGTATAAATGTCTCACCAGGTATGAAGACTATCATGAGGTATACGGCATCAGTGGCTATTCCATCCCAATCCCAGATAGAGTCCTCAGCAGTTACCCTTATGATATCTATTTTTTTCCCAGAATTGGCAGCTGGGGCTGGGCTACCTGGAAAAGGGCTTGGGAACAACTGGAGCCTGATCTGCGCCTGGCCTATGAAAAGGCTGTCAAGGACAATATTGACCTGGCGCAAGGAGGAACTGATATTCCGGTAATACTCAGGGATATCTTTGCCGGGGCTGCAAAAGATATCTGGACACTCAACTGGGTACTCACTGTCTATTTACACAAAGGCTATTATATCTACCCGACCATGTCTCACATTGAAAACATTGGCATGGATGGCACCGGGGTGCACTGCCCCAGCAGTACAAAGTTTTCCACAAGATATGCTGATCGTAAGCCTGAGCGATTTCCAGACAAAGTGCAGTTGCACAGAGAGATCTGTCTCGAATTCAGGAAGCATTACGACATACCGCAACAAACATCCTGCAGGAGCAGCATACCCAGAAAACAGCGGAGAGCTGTTAGAATTGCTCATTTGTGCGCCCATGATTTTGGCGGCGCTGGCAAAGCCGCCTATCGGTTGCACACAGCTCTGCGCCACCGCGGGCTCGATTCCACCCTGCTGGTGATAAACAAGCAAAGTCAAGACAGAAGTGTCAAGATACTGCCAGTGGACTATAGCAAATATCCTGTTGACTGCGTTGATTCACCCACTTTTTCGTCGCCTTTGTGGGCCCAACAATTGAGTCTATGGGCGAAACTGCTCAGACGTTACCCTCTGAAACAGCCGTCTCTGGAGATTTTCACAGACGCACAATCTAATGTGCGCCTTCATATTCTCAAGGAAATTGAGTCTGCCGATATTATTCATCTTCACTGGGTGGCAGGAATCCTCGACTATAAAACCGCGGCAATAGCTTTACAAAAAAAACCAGTGGTCTGGACTCTGCACGACATGAATCCGTTTACAGGTGGCTGCCATTATTCAGCCCGATGCGAAAAATACAAGACTGGCTGCAATGCATGCCCGCAACTGGGATCAACAGATAAGAACGATTTAGCACGATCAATCTGGCTGCAAAAATCATCCCTGTACAGGCAGATCGATCTCACCCTGGTATCCCCCTCAGCATGGCTGCGGAATTGTGTGCAGCAATCACAGCTTCTGGCCAGATACCCGATTCGCGTCATTGCAAACGGCATATCAGTCGATTCCTTCAAACCCTACGCTAAATCAGAAGCTAAAAGAAGAATTGCTGTCCCCGAATCAGCGTTTGTAGTGCTGTTTGGAGCAGACTCGGTCGCCAATGAAAGAAAAGGGTTTCAATATCTTTTGCAAGCTTTGGCCTCTCTTTCGTCTCTTCCGCGAGGAGCAGATATATTTCTGGCATTTTTTGGCCATGCTCCTCCTGAGTTTTCTTTGCCAGCGGGTTTACCTTTTCGCTATCTCGGGGTAATCCAAGAGGAAAAGGATCTGGCAATTGTTTACAGCGCTGCTGATGTCTTTCTGATTCCTTCCCTGGAGGACAATCTACCCAACACGGTGATGGAGGCTATGGCCTGCGGTACTCCAGTTGTAGGTTTCGACACTGGTGGCATCAGCGAGATGATCGAACACCAGCACACCGGCTACCTGGCAGAAAGCGGCAGTGTCTCCGGTCTGGTCGCAGGCATAGATTGGGCGTATAGACTGGGAGACCAGAAAACCAGAGTATCGGAACAGTGCAGGCAAAAAGCAATGTCCTCATATGACCATCTAGCGCAGGCGGATGCATATTGCTCATTATATGAGGATCTCCTGGCTCGCCGTAAGTTATTTTCGTTAGAAGGCAAAAAAGATATGTACAGACAAGATAATCATTCTAGTTGCACTGTTTTTGACCACAGCAATAACAATAGCAATACGGGAAAAGTAACATTCGATAGCTATAACAGTTCATTTACTGCAAAAAAATCTCTTTCTGCCGAGAATAATATGAAACAGCAATCTGGCAATTCTCCTTTGTTGAGTAACACAAGTGCTTGCTATCTCGTATCTGCCATAGTATCGACGTACAATTCTGAGAGTTTCCTGCCCGGTTGTCTCGAAGATCTTCTAGCTCAGACCATTGCC